>JANNJF010000193.1:0-14513 GCA_031405715.1 Gammaproteobacteria bacterium
CCAACACACCAAACCGACCTGGAGGTTGAACGGCAGTTAATGTGGCAAGTTTCCCACTCTTCTTGTGCAGCTCAATCAACTTACGCACGTCCACATCCGAAACACCATCACCATAGGTAAAACAAAAATCATCGTCGCCGATATAAGACTGAACACGCTTGAGTCGACCACCTGTCAACGTTTCATCACCAGTATCCACCAACGTTACACGCCATGGCTCGGCGAATTTCTGATGTACCTCCATATGATTGCGAGACATGTCAAATGTAACATCCGACATATGCAGAAAATAATTGGCAAAATACTCCTTGATGGCATAACCTTTGTAGCCACAGCAAATAATGAAATCATTCACTCCGTGGGCAGAGTAAATTTTCATAATATGCCATAAGATCGGCTTGCCACCAACCTCAACCATAGGCTTGGGTCTAACAGAAGTCTCTTCACTCAGTCGCGTACCGAGCCCACCTGCTAAAATAACCGCCTTCATTGAACACTCCCAATATAGTCTCGAAGAATCCAGTTTTCATACCTGTAGCATTATAAAACAGCGGAAAATCAGACTCGCGCATTCTCACCTAATATATAAGCAATTCGCCATTATGCATTCTGAGTAGCGACAAGTACCGCACCCGATCGTAGTTCTAGCGTGAATAATTGATTTATATGCCATCAGTTTAAGTAACATCTTTGACGACATCGACCTTTATAGATTGTATATACACACCTAAGTCACGCGTATCACTACTCAATTTCTCATTAGCAGGATTAATTGTATGATCAGTATCGATTGACAGGTTTATGCTACCTCCTGCCTTCCAAGTATTCCGTGGAAATTTAATTTGCATTGGCTGAAAACCGACTCCCTTTTTATCAGTGCGAGTAGCCAAATCATGGGATCCATTGCGCACTGTCACGGTCTGAGGCGTATCATTGAACCCCAGTCCGGTGTATGTTCCGACTGAAATCGTCAGCACTAATGTTCCTTGTGATAATCCATTTGTAGAGAGATCAATCACAGCATTTCGTGATCTTGACCAGACTCCTGCTTGCTCCCGCGAATTCCAGCCATCCTTCAGCCATTCGTCATCAATGCATACGCGCCCTTCGCCAGAAACTGCTGTCCCGAAGAAGATAGTTGTTCCAGATAGAATAGATTTACCACACCGGACTGGGATCGACTTCAGCGTTGAATTGCGGACTACGCGAATTGAGGCTGGGAGCGCATTAATGTTGGATAAAGATCGAACCGTTTCGCTCTTTCCAATAGGCTCAAGATGTGAAAACCTAACTTCGGTAGAGCTGCGCTGTTGGCCCGCGTCTCTAAAGGATAGTACATATTGCGCCAAGTCTGATGGATCAGGTCGCTCGATTGCCACCACGATTCTGTTCACAACGACAGAATCGTCTCTGCCGGATACTCCAAGAGGTGCCAAAACGACTACCGATTGAGATGGATTACGCCCCATAGTGAAATCCACAAAAGCCGCATTGCCCTCAATCGTGGACACTTTTATCGGGTCGCGGACAAAGGTCATTATCTTTCCATGACGAGTGAGTACGTACTGTGACCAATAGTTTCCGTCCATCACAGAAAACCAGCTACCACTAAACAATCTTGGTGCGTATATGGCAGTGATAGGTCGTTCCAGCTTGGAAACGATCTCCATCGTCTGATCAACCACTTTCCATCTGCTTGTTTCTATGCGAATGTCATTAGCGATGGCATCGTTCATTTGATATCCGCAATAAGCCAATACACTTACAATAATCGCGATGAAGGTTGAGAAGATATTTCGTTTCAGCGTACCCGTGTGCGTAAGTGACCCCACCCACAGCAGGAGCGAGGAAAGTCCCAGGGTTACACCGAAATGAGACAGAGCTGTATAAACATAAGAATGTACCCTTAGTTCAGCGTAGTGGCGCTGATACTTTGCAACTAAAGCGACAGGCAAGATTGGCACAAATGCAATTAATATTCCTACTACGATACCTCCAATGGCAAACCATCCGAAATTGCTTGCACGCTGGGATGGATTGTCAGAACTGGCTAGCAAATAAACTACAGAAAATACAATAAGCGCTGAAAGTAAAGCAGAAGGACCGTCGGTTGCCGCTCTTATATATGACAGGACGGAATAACTAACACTATAACCATCCTGACCGACCGCATCAGCGAAATTAACTGCGTAAGGATGGACAATATCAGAGAGTAGTGAGCCACTTGTAGACAGACCAAATAATGTGGGGAAAGCACGTAAGATACTCGCGCCGCTCAGGGTATTTCCTTCATAATTCGTATTGAATATTGACCGCCAGATAAAATACAGCGAGAAATATAAAACAACTGTTGCGGCAGCACCAACTAAATGACGGCGTGATGTTTCCGTGTTTAGCATGGATGCAAGAAAAGGTAAAGTTCCCTGTACAAAATAATGATTAGAAAAAATAGAGAGCATGAATAACATGGAGAATAATACGCTCACCCCTTCATGCAGGAAAAGCGAAACAAAGAACGTAGCGAGTGCGGAATAGAGAAAAAATAGTCGGCTAGTATTTGCAAAACGCCAGCCCAACCAAACGGCACACAAAAACAAGGATGACAGAATCCAGGAAAATGCGGGATAGGTGTTCACGATGCTCCCCTCCCAACGCATGGCATAGAGCGAAAGGTTGAGCACAGCAGCCATTAGTGCAATGCGTCGTCCGAGATAAATGGACGCTACGAAATAAAAGAGCACGAAGAAAACAGCGAATGAGCCGACGCGCAAAAGCCCTCCGGCTATGGAACCATCTAGGGACAGCGCTATGTACATTAGCGCACCTGAAACATACGCCCATATACGTCCCTGATTTACAGCAAAGTCATGTATAACACTCCACCTTCCTTGGTAAGATGCGAGGAGCCAAATAGCATCATCATGATGCGTGATGCCAAGGTTCCACAGCCTAAAGCAGAAATAAAGTAATAAACATGCCAAGCCTGCATAAGAGAGAGTGTTTCTGTTCATCATGAGAGTGTCATGTTTTTAGTTCTCGTTGGGTATAACCAGACCGGACAGGCCAGTGCTGTCATCCTGCTGCAATCACTCTTAAAACTATAGGGAACCTCTAAAAATTCGTTTTTTTCACTCCGCATACCGAACAACACGCGCCAATACGTAGTAAGTTTCGCGGTTAAGCCGATGCCATCTTCCATCGCGCCTGCGTTGACCGTCCGTACACCGCTTTTCGTCACCCGATCCACCCGCTAGGCGCCTACTGGGCGCAGTTGCGCCAGTCTACTCATGTTGTAGGCGAGGTTGGTGAGCACGATCCGTGTCCGAATGCGCGCGAGCCCGATACCGCGGACGATGATCTGGCGCATCGCCTTTACCTGATGCCCGAAGACGTGTTCAACCCGGGCGCGGAGTCGCGAGCGGGCACGGTTTTCTCGTTGCTCGCGTTTCGTTAAGGGCTGGTCTCGCCAGGCGCGGTGGTGCACGCGGCTCCTGAACCGTTTACGCTTAAGCAAGCGTTCGTTATCCTCGCTGCGGTAGGCGGAATCGGCGTAAACGGTTGGGTCGCTGTTGCGCCGGTCGAGCAGTGGCTCGAAACGTTGGGAGTCATGCACGTTGGCGGCGGTCACGTCGTAGCGGCGGATGAGTTTGTGCTTAACGTCGATGGCGATATGGTTCTTGTAACCATAATAGTTTTTGCCGTTCTTCTGGGTCCAGCGGGCCTCGATATCCTTCTGGACTTTCTTGGCCGGGTGCTTATCCCAGGCGGCGGGCAACAGGCCTTCTTTAATGGTCGCGTTTTCGGATCGCGTATTGCGCTGCTTCGGTACCTCGACGAGGCGCGCATCGATGGGCGTACCGCGCTTGGCCTCGTAACCTTGTGCTTCCAAAAAGCGGGTGAACGTCGTAAAGAGCGCGTCGTGGAGGTCGCGCGCCTTGACGTTTTCCCGGAAAAGCCAGATGGTCTTCTCATCGGGGATACGGCACTCCGGGGTAAGTCCGAGAAAGCGCATGAAGGTGAAGCGGTCGCGGATCTGAAATTCCGTCTGGCCGTCGGCCAGGTTATAGAGGCTTTGCAGGATCAGGACCTTGAACATGAGCAGCGGGTCAAAGCCAGGGCGTCCGGCGTTGGTTTTCTTCTCCTGCTTTAATCCCTTGGCCAGAATCGGTTGGAACACTGACCAGTCGACCACCGCATTAATCGCCCTCAACGGATCACCCAGTTGATCGAGCTTGCTGAAACGGGTCTCAAGGTCAAAGAAGCCGGATTGGAGCATGTTGGTGTCTCGTGTTTTGTTGTTAGTGCGTTAGAATGGGGGAATTTTTAGAGGTTCCCTATATTATTTCTATCTCAGGGAACGGAAATATCATTTTTCCACCAGAAGCGAGGAATTCCTTCTCGCGCTTCACAATACCATCCTTAAAGTGCCACGGAAGTACCAGAAAGTAATCTGGCCTCATAGCTTTGGCATCTTCTTCTGGCACAATTGGAATGTTCGAACCGGGTGTAAAGCAGCCAAACTTTTCAGGATTCACTTCGGCTATGGCTGGAATATCAGCGGTTGTCAAACCGCAGAATTGCAGAACGACATTGCCCTTAGTCGAGGCACCATAACCGAGGATCTTTTTACCATCTGCATTCAATGCGCGGATTAATCGAGTCAAGTCATCACGATGTCTATATACACGTTCCTCGAATTCTCGATAGGGTCTCGGTGTGTTGAGTCCCATACGATCCTCTTGTCCCAAAAGCCAATCAATCACTGCGTGGTTGCTGCGAATAGATTTGTTCGACGCCTTGGCCGCAGTGACGGCAAAACTTCCGCCGTTCACCGCATTCATTACCACGTCCACCAATCGCAGGCCGGACATTTCAAGAATAGTCTTGATGACAGCCAATGAATAATATTCAAGATGCTCATGGCAGATAGTATCGTAGGAATTCATGCGCAACATCGAAGGCATGTAGCTCTGCTCAAAATGCCAGACACCGTCTTCCGCCAGGACGGATTCAATCTGGCGTGCAAAACTAACTGGCGATTCCAGATCGTAAAACATGGCTATCGAGGTAATAATTCGTGCTGGCTTCTTTTCCACAGAGTGAAAGGCATCCGCAGAAAAGAAATCGGGAACCAATGTAATTTCGGGTGGATAATATTGGGAAAATTTCTTGCCCGTTGGATCAATACCGATGCGGCGAATACCCTTGGCACTGTATGCCTTGAGAGTAGTCGCATCATTGCTGCCGATGTCGACAACCACGTCACTCGGTTTGAGTGGTACTAATCTTTCCAGGTAGCCGACCTTATCGGTTAAATGATTGACCATGGATTGGTTAAGCCCGGAACGATAGCCGTAATTGTCACCATACATTTCCGACGGCTCGTAAGAATGCTTAAGCTGGAGAAGCCCGCTCTCTGGACACCATACGATCTCCAATGGCCCTTTAGTAATTTTCTCCGAAGAACTTTTCGGAAACACACCTGTTAACGTTTGATGACCGAGATTCAATACAGATATCAGATTCTGACTATTAGATACGCGGCAGTGACTTACTTCTTTATAGGAACTCATTTATTGCTCCTTAACCGATTATTTATAAAAAACGATGCAACTCTTTAACTAAGGCAGATTCAAAGGCAGCCGTGTATTTAGCACCGATAGAGGTCATTTACCTAGTGCGCCGTTTTCCATTACCTAGCATAGCCATTCGTTATTAGTTACGACATGCATTAAATCTTTACTACTTTCTGCCCATGTCAGTCGAGGCATCATGCGTGTATCCGGCAACTCGCCCGCATTGAGTTTCCTCCACCAAGACATTAACTCGCTAGCAAGTAATGTTGCCTCATCTAAGTTGACATAGGTTGCATATTGTCCAGCTATTTCTCGAAACACAGGGATGTCCGAACAAACTATAGGTAGGCCATGGTTCGCGGCTTCCACAAGTGGCAAACCGAAGCCCTCTCCCTTTGATAAGAATAAAAGACCTTTCGCATGGGAATATAAATAATTTATATCAATATCACTGGGACTTTCAAAGAGAAATAGTTTATTCCCTGCAAGTGGATGATTACGCAAGTTCACCATTAACTCACCAACCATCCAACCTTCCTTACCGGCAATGCACAGACAAAGCTCATGCCCTTGCTCCCACAATCTCTCCATTGCCGCCAGCGCGTGCGCATGAGATTTGCGTGGCTCTATCGTGCCGATCATGAACAAAAATGATTTAGAGGCGGTCTGTATAATGGCAGAATTTGGCTTCTCCATTTCGATTGGCGTGACGAAATCAGAACCCAAATGCCAGTATCCAATCTTGGGTCGCACTCTCAGCTCATCCAGCGTGTCAAGATGGCTTGCCAGCTCCAATGCGACAGATCGAGAGATGCAGACTAATCCATCACTTTCTTTGGCGGCATCGCTAATCCAGCCTTTGAACCATTCCTTTCCTCCCTCGACTATATTCCCTGGTGGCAAGGTTAGTGGCAGGAGATCGTAAACAGCTGTATAGATTGGTACGTGGCTAGCCCGTGCTCGCTCAAAAACAGGAAAGAATTCACGATACCGTACCCAGGACGAGTCAAGCATCAGCAACAAATCACCTGGTTGAAATTCGATAACGGAATCGATTACCAAGTGATCCAATTCATTGTGTAACAACAAACCTTGCGATTGAAGCCAGTCTCTGGCTGTCTGGAGATTGCCACCGACCAGTTCCACAGCAACCGGTTCGATACCAGCGTGCTTAGAACAATACCACGCCCGAACAATTTCACGGACCACACGAGGTATACCCGTCTGATGATCAGTCTGGGCAATATGACTGACATCAATAAATAATCTGCGTCTTTTGAATTGAGGGACAGGGACGTTTGCAAGCCAATCTGAGGCTAACTGAATGGCAATATTTGGTTGCGCACAACCTGCCAAGTGTGGAGCCAGTGTAGCGATATGATTTTCAACCTGGTTCAAACGATGTCTCTCGACAAACTCATTTATTGCTGCGGCGTACGCAGCGGCGCACACAGTCGGATTATGGTGCTCTTGCACATAGCGGAGACCTGATCCTGCATACTCCTCAAGTTTGCGTGAGTCCGCACAAAGTAATTCCAGTGCCTGGGAGACCTCCTCGATAGAAGGATCGGCCGACAATTTGATTGCCACATTGTCTGGATAATCCATGTAGCTTGCGTCATTATTGACTATGACAGGTACACCATAAGCCAAGCAATCAAGCACACCTTTGGGGGTACCGCCTCGGCTTTTGGTTCGCAGTTGAACTGCAATATCGGTGATGCGCAGGTAGCGCACATAATCTTGCTCTGAGAGAAAGCCAGTGATATACACGCGATCATTTCTACCAGATTTTCTTATGGCATCTTCTAGTCTCAAGCCAAAATCATCCTTCGCCAATTCACCTGCGAATACAAGATGAACTTTCGTATTATTGCCTAAAGCTGAATTCAGAAATGAATCAAGCAAGCGATCACCCCACTTTGTCCATGCGACGTGTCCAAAGGTGGCGATAATAAAGTCGTCTGGTTCGAAGCCCAGCTCGCTGCGTACCACAATTTTCTGAGCATCCGACAAAGCTTGAGGAATAGAAACCATCTGAGGAATGACTCTATAAGGTGCTTGCCAACCTTCCGGGTAGAACGATCGTGCAACCCCCAAGTTGAATGGCGAATGCGAGATGAGTCCAATCGCCCGATCAATAACCCGTTTTGTACAGGGCAACTTGACGATGGTTTCGCCTATCGCGTTTGGATGTTTCTGCACCGGTGCGAAATAATGCCGCGCGGCTGTACCATGAGCAGCAAGCATTTCATTCGCATAACTGCCACTCATGCCTAGATTGAAATCAATGTAGCCATACAGTCCACTCAGATAAGCGTCATGCAACCCGATAATTCCGGGATGACGCTCCAGCAGCGGCAGCATATGTGCGTGAAACTCGGAATTACCTAATTCATATAAAATGGCATCGTATTGTGATGCTACTGCCTCAAAATCCTGCGCATCGAAGATACGGAATGAGGAGGTCAACATATCGTCAAGCACCTTGTAGCCGTCTACATACAGATCAATATCGAAATACCGAGTCAGGAATGGCAAGAATTTCGCATTGTAATCTGCAATCCCGGAGCGGCAAGGTGGCAATGGAGTGAATACGGCCAAGCGCTTGCGTGGTAACCACCCCTGTACCACACACTGTACGCCAGACTCGCGTGATTGCTTCGTGGCATTGTCGAACGCCTCAAGTGCACGCGCAGCAGTAACCTGCCAAGAGAATTCTTTCGACCTTTTCAGTGCATACTCACGAAGATTATTCGTAAAATCATTGTTGCCAAGTGCCTTGGCTATAGCCGCGCCAATCAATTGAGGAGACGTAGCATCGAACAAAGCATCAGGCCGTGCAATCAATTCTTTTATGCTCGAATTGTTTCCGCCAATGACAGCCGAGCCACACGCCATAGCCTCAAGCACAGGCAATCCCAAACCTTCATAAAGCGAGGGAAAGACAAACAAGTCGCATGAGCCATAGAACGTCACCAGATCCTCTTCTGGTACAAATCCAGTAATGATTGTATCTTCTGGCGAGAGACCGGCAGACCGCGCTTCATTCATGTACATCTGCTTCCGGTCACCCGACATGGCACACACAATCACCAATTGACAATTTTTGCGAAGCTCGCGCGGTACTGCTGCATAGCCTGCTATTGCGCCGCGAATATTTTTTCGGTGATCATCGCCGCCCGTATAGAGCACGAATCGTTCGCGCAATCTGTAACGAGTAGCGAGCTCGCGTCGCGATGACTGGCGATCTTGTAGTGGCATAAAGTGCGATGAAATTCCGCCATGTATTGTGACAATGCGCCGAGGCTCGATACCGAGCAATGTTATAGCATCCTGTCTGGACGATTCTGAGATTGCCAACAATAAATCAGCCTGACGAAGCCATGCCAGACGCGCCAAATACCACTTCCGGAAACCTTCATCTTGAAAATAGTGATCCTGAAACAACATAGGGATGAGATCATAAAGTGTTGCCGACATGACCTGCCCTGCTACGCGCCGACCAGGGCTTGGCAAAGCCACGCGCTCGCTAAAACCCTCAAACACATGGGAGACGTGAATAATATCTGCCTTGGCAGGCGCTATTAATGCCGAAAGTGCCAGCGCATCCAACGTATCTTGCTCTCCGCCACGAAAATCTCGATTAGTACCCCAAGCGGGTAAAGCAGGCGATCTCAGCACGCGAGACTCTGGAAAACCGTCTAACTTGACGTGTACCGGAAGATGGGTTGACAGGTGTGCAAAAATATCGCGCTGCTGTGCTTGTGCCACAAGGCTGGAAAAAAGCGCATGGGAGTATCGACCCACTCCTCTCGGACCAGAGCCTTCAGTTTGGCAGGCTTGCATATCTACCAGCAGGCGCAAAGACCGATTGCTTAACTCACTCATCGACGCGCCTCCCCAATCGCCAGCCAGTAACTGCACGATGGAGGTTAAGTTGAATGTCGGTTCCCAAACTATTCGGTGTTACCGTTTCAGCCTCGCTTTCAGCCTGTGTTACAGCTTTAGAAACAATCTTCATACTGTTTTGTGGTTTTTTGAAGGATACTCTCGGCTTCGACATTATTATGTTTGATTGTGAAAAAGCTTTGATATGCGCTTTGAGTAGCGGAAAACGTGCCAACAGCTTTATCGCCGACATTTTAATTTTTGGATGTTTATTGACGTAAGCCAACGCGTGTCGCAATGTAAAACGTGCAAGACGTGGGGCGCTGATAATCATGAACACACCAGCAATGATTTTACGTTTGCTCTTCATGATCAACGAGCTCGTTGCACGCAACGGTAAAGTCAGACGCCATGAATGGCTGGCGTAAACTGCCTGAAGTTGGCGGTTTAAGCTTTCAGCTGCCATCCACCAATGATGGCTATGTTGATTCAGTTCATCGATCTTGATCTTCGCGATGTTCAACTCGTTCTCCAACCATTGTCCGCGCGCCAGGCTGCCAGCTAGTTCGTTTTGCCCTTGGACAACCTGGGCGCCAAGTTCTTGCTCACGGGTTGCATGCGTTTGGGTCAGGCACCGAACTTCTTCTTGGCCTTGGCTAACCTGAGCACTGATCTCCTGCTCACGGGTGGCAAGCGTCTGCGTCAGGCGCTGTACTTCCACTTGGCCTTGAGCAACCTGGGCACCGAGTTCTTGCTCACTGCTAACCAGTCGGTTATTTAATAAGAAGCAGAAAGACGCGCTGGATGTCCCGCTCAAAACAAATTCATCAAATACATTAGGGCTTGCGCGAAACATATCCTTGAGTTCAAGATGTGCTTTTGAAAGGTAATAGCGGTTCAAACCATCAAAATAAACAAATTGATAATCGAGATCTAAAATAAGATTTTCCCATTTGTCATGCGATTCGACTTGGGTTGATGGCACGGTGCTTTCCACAACAACGACCCAAGGCCGTACTTTTGACGGTTTCCAACCTTGAAGAACCTGCTGCTCCAAACCTTCAGCGTCTATTTTAAGCCAATGAAATTCGCGATCATCGCATGATTCGAAAATACTATCCAAGGTAACGCAGGGAACATTGACTTCACGCACTGCGAAACCTGCTGAACGGTGTTGTTCAGCAATTTGTGCGTCTCCGGTGCTAAGCCCAGTATCAGCAATTTCAAAGAATTTGAGTATCCCGGCACGCGCGCATACAGCAGCCTGAATCACCGTCTCATCAGGTCGGTTGGCTCGAAGAAGCTGTGCATAGTTTGAATTTGGCTCTACGTGGACACCGCGCCAACCGTGTTCATAGAAAGCCAGGCTTACGGAGTCGATGACTGGATGCTGTGCACCTATATCAATATAAACGCCATTCTCAACATGTTTGAGTGCACGCCATAGCATCACGTCTTCAAAATTTTGTGCATATGAAACAAAAGTCATTGGTTACTTCCCTCGCTCTGGCGCGAGATTGAGAACTGTGCGTCGAGCCAATTGCTACCTATGAAGATGTCACGCTCCACATTGATAACATCAAATACCAGGAGGTTATCCACCCATTCGTAGTTGTCGATTAGATGGGTGTCAGTACTGACCAGAGCGGGTGTTACCGAGTAAGAGCCCGGTCCCAAGGTACAGGTAAATGGCAGCTTGAAGACAACCGTTTCACCAGATTTGACGTCCTCCTGAATTTGGCGCGTGTGCCAAGTGTTGGTACCCCACACTACATGGCCTTGCTTGTCGCGGATCATGTAGCCCAGCACGAGCCGGGGAATATCGGCATGTATGCTGGCTTCGAGCCGTAACTCTACCGCTTGGCCAACTTGCGCTACAGCTAACTCGTTGCCTGAAGCAACATCTAATAACTGAAGCGTTTTGACGCGCGCCTCACCCGTGCCGCTTTTGGTGAGGAGCCAGCCATTTTTTTCACGTCGCTGCTCAATACTGAGCTTGGCGTTTTCTTTTTCGGCGATGAGCGCGTTGTAGTAATCCACCACTTCGTCGGGCTGCCCGTCTTTGAGAACACGTCCTTTGTCCAGCAAGATGACACGGTCGCACAGGGTGCGAACATCGCCCATGCTATGGGTAACCAACATGATGGAGACGCCCTCATGCCTGAATTGACGTATCCGGTCAAAACTCTTGTGCTGGAAATAGCTGTCACCCACCGAGAGGGCTTCATCCACAATTAGCAGATCAGATTTAAACGCTGTGGCAACGCTAAAAGCTACCCGCATTTGCATCCCGCTGGAGTAGGTGCGCACGGGTTGGTCAAAATACTCGCCCACTTCAGCAAAGGCCTCAATGTCCGGCATGGCGCGCTCAATGTCAGCCTGGCTGTAACCCATGAGGCCGGCTGAGTGGTAGGCGTTCTGCCGGCCCGTCAGGTCGGGGTTGAAACCCATACCCAGTTCCAGAATGGCTGCCACGCGGCCACGCAACTGCACTTGCCCTTGGGTAGGTTGAGTGGTGCCGGTAATGAGCTTGAGCAGGGTGCTTTTGCCTGCGCCGTTTTGCCCCACAATGCCTACGGCTTCACCGGGGCCGATGGAGAAGCTCACGTCTTTGAGCACCCAGTGTTCTTCGCGCGGCGCAATGGAGGACACAAACCAGGAGGCCACACGCCGCCATTCGCTGCCCCATTGACGGTAGGACTTACCCAGGTTTTGTACGTGCAGTTCGCCGCTCATAGCAGGTCCACCATTTCTGGGCTGGCCTTGCGAAACAGCAGTAGGGCAAAAACCAGCAGGACAGCCGCAATAATCGAAACCTCGCCCAAGCCTGCCCAGCTGGGGGCACGGTTATACAGCAAAACATCCTGGTAACCGGTGACAATGGGAATGAGTGGGTTTAACACCAGCCAACCGCGATATTTCTCTGGAATGATGTTTACCATATAAACGATAGGGGTGAACCAAAACAGGAATTGCATGACCACAGGCACAACCTGTCCAATATCGCGCATAAAAACGTTGAGCACGCCCAAGGCCAAGCCCAGCCCGAGCGCCAAGGCGACCGTTACCACCATGAGTGCGGGCAACCAGACCAGAGCCATGCCTGGCAAGTGCCCAAGTACGCCAAAAATTGCCAAAATGGCTACAAACAAGAGGATGTTACTGACCAAGGCACTGCCGGTAACAATGAGCGGCAAGGCGATTTTGGGGAAGGCCAATTTCTTGATGATGTTGCTATTGTCGATGAACAGGGTCAGGCAACGGTTAACGATTTCAGCAAACAAGGACCAACCCAACATGCCCGCCATCAGGTAAATGGAGTAGGCATATTTATTATCGATGCCCGGCAGCTTTGCGGATAGCACCGCTGACAGCACAAAAACAAAAATAAGCACCTGTGACAGCGGATTCAGAATCATCCACAACCCGCCCAGTCGGCTACGTATGAACTTGGCACGAAGCTCTGTTTTTATGGATGAGAAAATGAAAAAGCGGTAGCGCCAGGCGGCGAGGAACATGCCTTTCATTGAATGACCTCGCTCTGGCATGTGCCTACTGACAGAAGATTCTCCCACGCAATGGTCAAATTGCGCGAGCATGCGAAAAGAAAACGGCATTGCTTAACCTCGGTAATGGCCATCACAGCATTCCCCAGGCTCTACCAATAGGTAATGAAGCTGAGACGAGAAACATCATGGTTTAATAACGGTACTCATTGGACAAATCTCTTTCGAATGCAGGCACGCTACCGCCATGCAGGGCTGCGCTCCGCACAATTTTCCCAGCCCGACGCACACACACGCACTGCGCGCCAAGTTGTGTTTCAATATTCGCCGATGCTGAGCCACGAGGCACTCTGCATCAAAATCTATTTCTACAAGTGGCTCTCAACAAACATTGGCAACATCTCCATGCCACCTGCAGATATCGTCAGCAACAGAAGTTCTATCCGGCATTCGCCACACTGGGCGACCGGAAAACACCTTGGATTGCTGTTAGAGTTACACCGAACCTATGGATGATCAAACCTACAACGCGCAGCGTTGCGAACTCCATCCCGCTGTTAGACCCCATATTCCAGCGCGTCTTGGAGACAGCGCTGAACACCCAGATATAAAACGCCAGTAAGGGATTTAAAAATGGCCGCAACAAACCAGAAACCGGCCCATGGAATCGGCCGATGATCTCGTGTTTTTTCATTTGATCGATGGGCGAACGGTGGCGCGAGAAACTCCTAACAAACTCTCCCAGGCCCATCGTTGGGGAACTGCGCACTATGGTAGAACTAGACATCCATCCATTCCCTGTTCCGCTACCTTTATAATATGTGGCTAATGTCAAAATGTGCAGCGTAACTATATTCAACGGTACGGCTGGCGCGGTCGACTTGGTCACGGCCTGTTAAAAACGCCTGCAACTTCTCTATAGATAGAAGCCAGAGTACATATAGGTCAACGCGCCTGAACACGCCGTTACAAAAGCTTATTCACGCCCTGAGTGATTAAAGATTAATCACCATTTTACCCGCGTCATTGTCGCCTGTTGCACCGTTGGTGTCTAGCACGGGAAAAGCTAGGGTAACGCCATTAGAGGCTTGAAAACAACGGCTTATAAGCGTATAAGCGCGCGTCACCGGATTGGATCGCCGTTGACATACGGCAGGGTCTCCGGTTCGACCCTGAATCGCCCGCCTTCTCCTCCCCAACCGGCGCTTGGACGCTGGGCCAAACCCGCCATTATTGGCGCGATGGTTTCGCATGACAGTGCTACGAAATGCAGGGAAACAGTCGACCCCGCCTTCTATCCCGAGATATCACTGCGCCCCACCCGCTATTGCACCCTAGCGGCGACCCGCTAGGGTGCAATAGCCCGATGTGAGGGCCATCGCGAGTGTAGCGCGGCAACCACCCAATTCAACTCGGCCGTGGTATTCCCAAAAACGATTGTGCCAAGGCTTAGGGGATTGCCGCGTCGCTGCGCTCCTCGTGATGACAGGCGGGGGTGGCTCAGGCCCCCCGTCCATGGCCGCCGACGCACATATCGCCG
>JANNJF010000194.1:0-3235 GCA_031405715.1 Gammaproteobacteria bacterium
GATAGTTTTTTGTTTTGTTCGACACTGTCACGGTATGACTCCTCTACCCTGGGTGCGTTCCCATGCGGCCTCGGCGATGACCCGGTCGCGTTGGCTTTGTACATGGGCTGTTTGTCGCTGGATCAGATCGTTCTCGATGAGATTCCAATCGCTGAAGGATATCAGGCCATTGTTGTACTGACTGCGGGCGATCTCGGCACGCACCTGGGCGGCGTCGAGGAAGGCCTGATCCACCTTCAACCTTTCCACCGCCTGCACATAATTGGCATAGGCCTGTTTGAGATTCGCCAGCAGCAGACGCTCCGCCGTGAGGGTGCTGGCAGACGCCGCATCCAGACTGGCCACGGCGCTGCGGCTGCTGTAGTAATTGCGCCCGCCGGTAAACAGCGGCACGCTGAGATTGATCCCGACGGTGCGGCGCTCGTCCTCGGGAAACCAGTCGCTGCCGCTGCGGCCGACACTGCCGGTGAGATTCACGTTGGGATAAAAACTTGAGCGCGCCAACGTCACCCCGGCGGCGGCGGATTTTTCCTGGGCCGCGGCCTGGGTGTAGTCCGGTGCCTGCTGGGCCAGTCGCTGAAAATCCGGCTGATCCATAGGCTCGGCGGTGGGCGGGTCGTCACTCACCGTCAGAGCATCCGCTGCGTTGCGCCCCAGGGTCTGGGCGAGTTGCGCCTGAGCCGTGACCCGCGCCTGGGTCGCCTGCAACTGGCCCAGGCGCGCCTGGGCCAGGGACGCCTTGGTCAGCAGCAGCGAACCTTTGTTCTCCCGTCCGCTTTCAAAACGTAGCTCCACCAGGCGCACGTTCTCCTGCTGCCGCCCCACGATTTTCTCCGCCAGGGTGATGCTGTCCTGGGCGAACTTGAGTCCGGCGTAGGCGTTTTTCAGGGCCTGGCTGACGCGCGCCTTGGCCAAACTCAGGCTGGCCTCCACACCTTCTCGCTTGGCGCTGCCCTGTTCTATGCGGGCGCGATCCTGAAATCCGCTGAATAAATTCTGCGTCACCGAGACGGAGGCGCTGTAGGAAGTGCCGGTAAAAGTTGAAGTGCCCGGCGTGGACGAGCCGGACAATGCGCTGTCGCTGGTGGTATCGCTATAGCCCGCACCGGCGGACACCTGGGGATAGTAACCGCTGTAGGCGGCGGAGGCATCGTAACCCGCGGCGTCCAAATTGGATCGCGCGCTGCGCAGCTCCGCGTTGTTGCTGGCCGCCTCCGCCACACTCGCCTGCCACGTCAGGCTATCGGCGTGGGCCGGCGCCAACAACACCAGGCTGAACAGCAGGGCACTCAGGGAATGGGATGGGATGATATTTCGTCCTGACCAGGTACACATGGATTGACACTCTTGGGGAGTTATTACGATGCGTTGCGCTATTCTCTCCGAAAATCCGCGGGACGCCTATTCCTGAGGGTGTAAATCCATGTAAAAGCGTGATGCCGACGTTGGCATAGTACTACAATCCCTCCGCCCTGACGCCACTTTGGAGTGCGACGGCTTGCCGCCGCACTCCAAGAGCGCCCGGCGTCCCTACTGCACGCTATACCCGCGCGCCTCCAGACAGGCCTTCATCGCCCGCTGATAATCCGAACGTTTGCTGTCGTAGGACTCCGTCGACACATTGCCGCCCGGCTGCGTCGGATCAAAACTCGTCTGCCCCACCGACCAACTGTGACATTGATAACGATCCGTCGCCTGCTGCTGCTCGCCCTGCCCCTTCTGCGGATAAATGAACAACTGATCCGGCGTGGACGGCTGCTCGCTCACCTCGGTTTCCGGCGGCGGATTCGAAACGACATAAACCCGCTCCTCCGGATGCCAGGTGTAATACACATTATCGGCATAATAGTAAGGCAGGCCCGCCACCCAGATGGTGGTATAGAACGACGGCAGGAATGAAATCCTCAAGCCTATGGGCGGCGCCACCACCACATAGCGCGAGCGGGAAGGCTGGTACCACGCCCCATCGTGATAGTAATAACGCGACCCACGAAACGGCACCACATGGTGCTGGTGTGGCAGTTTCTGGATAACGTGACCACGGGGCGGGTAGTAACGATCGTGCCGATAACGGTTGTCGTGTACATATCCCTTTTTCTGATAGCGGGGGTCATCGCGGCGTACTTCTTGGCGCGTATCTTGGCGTCGATCCTGATTGTGACGTGCATCTTCGCGGCGATCGTTGCCGCGGTCCCCGCGATCCGCCCACGCCGGCATGGCCGCGCAGGAAAGTAGCGCCGCCAGTGCCAACCCTGTACCTACTCCGCGAGAGATCATCATAATTTCGCTCCTGGTTACGTTTAACATTCTTCTCACAACCCGTCTCACTGCACGCGATAACCACGACCCGAGAGACAGGCGCTCATGGCGCGACGATAGCCGGCCGCCTGCTGTTCCATCTTAGCCATGCGCTTTGCATCACGTTGATCGTATCGGTCCTGAACACGCTCAGCCTGTTCCTGCCGCGAGCTGTCCGAGGCGGCGCCGATGGCAGTACCCACAATCGCCCCCGTCACCGCGCCCTCGGCCGTTCTGCCGGGCGGCGCCACCACGGCCCCGAGCAAGGCCCCGGTCACCGCACCGGCGGCCGTATCATGGCCGGCGGGTGGATTCGGCTCCACCTGCACCCGCTGATGCGGCGCCAGTTGCGGCGTGCTTGGATCGAACCCGGTCTGCTGCCGCGCCCACAGATAACACTCGTAACGATCACGATCCTGCTGCGCCGCACTCTGTCCGCGGGTGGGATAGAAAAATACCTGGGTGGAGGGTGGCGGTGGTGGCGCCGGCTGCGCGACATCACGCTGCTGCGGTGCGGCGCAGGCGCTCAGGGCCAGGGCCGCGACGAGGGCCAGGGCGGCTAATCCTGCGATGCCCGCATCGGGGCGACGGCTTGCGGGTGCTTGTGCTGTGACGGTCGCTGCCATGGGTTTGTGCCTCCGGTGCGTTTGCGCATGTATGGGCATGTCAGTGGTGTCGCTACGATAACAACTTATCGGCCGCGGGCGTAAAGGTATTTGCCAGAAGGGTAAAAGATTGTAAAGATCTTATTCTTGAGCGGGGTCAACAAACCGCTACGTATTGACTCGAGACCTGGCGTCGCCTGGGCGTCAAATCATGCCTGACCGTACCGCTCTCGGTGGGAGGCGAAGCGGTGGGCATGTTGAACCTCTCGACCATGAGGGCGGAGCGCGCCTGGCCGGATTCGCTCGTGGCCCATGCCCGGCTCTTCGCCCAG
>JANNJF010000195.1:0-8323 GCA_031405715.1 Gammaproteobacteria bacterium
GCCAATGACCTCGACCTTCGTTCCATTTCAAGTTCCGCGGAGTTCAAGCGTTTGATGTCCCGGTGTCGTTCCTCAGACCACCATCGATGACATCATTGCCGGCGTCCCCATACAGGACATCCACGCCATCGCCGCCGGAAATTGTATCGATTCCGCCACGGCCATAGATCGTGTCATCGCTCGCGCCGCCGATGAGCTGGTCTGCAACCTCGGTCCCATCCATACGCCACGTCGAATAGACCTCGCTGCGTGTATTGTTCGTCACGGTTATGGTGATCGCATCAGAGCCGCCCGCACCGGCGCTCGTCGCCTCCGTGCCGGTGAGCTGCCCGGCGCCATCGTAGCTGTAGCGCGTGACATAACCTTCGGCATCGGTGCTTTCGATCAAACGACCGGCAGCGTCATACACATTGCTGGTAACCCTGTCGGTGGCGGCAGTGACCGGACGGAGGGACGCGAGACTAACCTGAGTGGGCTGGCCCGTCACATCCACCAATGTGGCCAATGTCGCCGCTGACAGCACGTTGGTGTAGGCGATGGTTTTCACCACCTTGTCGGTCTTATCGTAGACCAGCTCGGTGACCGCACCCGTCACATCGATCGTGGCGGATGCGCGCCCGGCGTTGTCGTACAGCATGTAGCTGCGGAAACCCAAGGGGTCGATGGTCATGCGCAGCAGGCCGGCCTTATCGTAAACGTACGTAGTGGCGCCAAATGCCTGACTGGTATCGGCACGCGTCTGCTGGACGAGCGCGCCGCGCGCATCGTAAATGGAACTGGTGGCAAGGCCGTTGGCCAGTGTGGTCACGCTCCTATTAAGGACATCGTCATACTGCGTAACGGTAGTGCGTGTCTCCGTCGCACTGATCCATTGGACAGTGGACAGAAGGCGGCCAAGGCCGTCGTACTGATAGGTGGTGACATAGTCGTTCGGATCCAACGTAGCCGTACCACGCGCGTCGACGGTCTGCAGCAAATCGCCGGCCTGGCCATAGACAAAATGTGTAGTCGTTTCCGTGCCATCAATTACGCCATCACCCGAGGCATTAACCTTGGTGTAGCTGGTGATGTTGTTTATCTGTCCGCGGAAGTCATAACTTGTATCGGTACGCTGGGTATTGCTCAGATTTTGAACTGCCAGCCAAGCTGTCAGGTTGGTTTCGGTCAGGACATCGCCCATCGCAAGCGCGCTGACGTCGTAGGTGTTGCCGGTAAACCGGATAGTTGCGAGCCGATTGCCAGCGGCATCGTAGCGATATTCCGTTACCCGTCCTGCCGGGGAAACGACAAATCGCAGATGGTCCTCGGCATCGTATACGTAACGGGTAGTGGCCGGTTCGCTCGCCTGCAGCGGCCCATCGGCATCCGGGTCCGGAACCAGATAGACCGTCTCGGCAACCATCTGATTGGTGGCGCTATATTTATAGACAACCGTGTTACCACGGGCATCGCTCTGGCTGATACGATTGCCGCGCCCATCATAGGAAAACGCAATACGATTGCCGTTGCCGTCGATGACGTCAGCAAGATTATCTTGGGCGTCGTAACTATAACTGGTGCTAAGACGCTCAGCATTTACGGTGGGACTCAAAACGCGCTTCAGGCGCCCGCCAGCGTCATAAAAATAACTGGTGACATTACCCAAGGCGTCAGTGACATCGGTTTGTTGGTCCAATCCACCGCCGGCCAGCGGCAGGTAGTTGAACCGTGTCACACCGCCAACGCCGTCGGTGACCGTCTCCACCTTCCAGGCAGTGCCTACCAAAATATAGGTAAAGCCGACCCGGCTGCCATCACCTGAGGTAACTGACGCAACACGTGTACTGGTACCGTCGTAGGTGTAGCGGGTGACGTAGGTCCGATTGTCGGTGATGCTGTTGTCTGCTGGCGTGAGGTCGACGATGACCTGCTCCA
This sequence comes from Gammaproteobacteria bacterium, assembly GCA_031405715.1. Taxonomy (GTDB): domain Bacteria; phylum Pseudomonadota; class Gammaproteobacteria; order Acidiferrobacterales; family UBA6901; genus JANNJF01. The sequence continues at coordinate 1,915 of JANNJF010000195.1, forward strand.
GCCGGTTCAGGGTGTCGTAGGTATAGCGTACACGTGTCTGCGTCACGCCCGCGCTCACACTACGGACCTGAGTGAGATTATTGCCGCTATAGTCTAGATAGGTTGTCTGGCCCGAGGCATCGATAATACTCGTCAGCAGCACACCCGTGTAGACATAACTTACGGTGTTGCCATCGCGGTCGCTTGTCGCTGTCAGTCGCCCCAGGTTGTCGTAGGATTCACGGCGCTCGCTGCTGCCGTCTAGCCAAGTCCATGTTAGGTTGACGGCGTTGTACCCCAGGGTATCGTGGGCGCCGTCACCGGCGGTGCCGACATAAAGACCGAGGGCCGTGTCATATCTATAGACTACTTCGGCGCCATCACCGAAGACCTTAGTAATGGTGCTGCCTGTAGTGTTTACCGTTCCCGTCAGTCCATAGAGCTTCTGGTGGATATTGAGGCGCCAATTGTCGCCGTTGTCATCGGTGAAAAGACCCTGGGAGTTGTAAGTCCGTGTTAGGCCTATATCCAGTCCGAGCGAGGCGAGATACTCATCTGGACGCTGGATAACCAAGTTACCGGTGCTCGCGTTAACGTAAACGAGATCTGACTGGCCAGCACGCCCCGCAAAGGCCTGCCCTTGGGGGCCAAGGCGCCCGAGCTGTAGTGAACTGTCAAATACACCTAAGTTATTGCCCGAGATCACTGCAGACATAGAAATACTCCTTGATTTCAATAATATTTTACTGGGCACCGGCGAGGATTTTCATCCGACGGACGCCAACGATATCCTGGCCATAATGTCATACCACTAACGCAACCTTGACAAGTTATCCAAGTATTTCAAAAATTGTTTAGGGCTTTTTCAAATTTATTTTTAATTTTTTCCAAAAAAGCTCACGGCGAGGTTGGAGCGTCTGCAAAAAACCAGGAAAGTCGCGGGCTTACATGGGGATTGTCACGTCCACCCAGAAAAAGTCTGGGGCGCAGAAGAAACTACACCTTCCACTGGATGCGCTTTGGCCCGATGGGCGGTTCTGGGTGGTTCGAGGGCTAGGGACGGGTCGCAAATTGCGGTATATTCCAATTTTGCGAAGAACACTTGGCGTTAATATGGAGGATGATAGCGTGCCCAACAATCTTTTCATCACCTACCAGCTCACCGAGCCGGAAGCACATCAGGCGAAAGTCCTTAAGGCCATCCAAGCCTTGGGGAATTCGACCCAACTACATGCGAGTTGCTGGTACGTGAACTCATCGCACACGGCATCCTCGGCAGCCGAACGCATAGGCGGCGCTATGCATCCTAAAGACATCCTGGTGATCGCTGATACAACCAACAACTCCAGTATCTGGCACAATCTCTCCGAGGCGCAAGCGATACGTGTAAAACAAAACTGGAAAATATAACTAAGAGGTTTGGCGCAACATCTACAAACAACAATTAGCACCGGACAAAAGTTATTTAGAGGAGGGAAGTTCGTTATCGGTCAAACGCCATTATATTCTGCTCGAACCGCCAAGCCCGCCGCCCTCCCCCCGCATCCGGCCCCATCAACTGAAGCAAGGCGTCCACCTCACTCGATTGCTCCTGGGGCATGGCGTTGCCACTAAGTAGTATATGTCCACTGCCCGGCTGCCATATTCCCTGCCCATCGAGTTTTAATTTTCCCTTCAAGGTATCGAGCTTTAATGGCACCGACTGTCCTTGTCCATCCAGGGTCAGCCGATAGTCGCCCAGCGCCTGGCCGCTGGATAAAGACGCGGCGGCATTCGTCCAGGTCAATTCGGCTTTACCCGTCATGGAGCCCTGTTGTATCTTGACGGCCGGCGCACGCACGGTCACGCGACCTTCAGGATTGAACAGCGCCGCGGGAGGATACACCGTACTGGCATAGGCGGCATTGATGTCGGCGCTCACATCATCGAGATAAAGTGAGTTGTACGTGATGCCAACCAACCCATGCATATCGATGTTCCGATCCACCAAGCGCAACTCGATCTGAGCTCGCCCCAAGAACAACCACAACATATGCATGTTCCAGGATATCTGGCCGAGGTCGCGCGGTGGCGTTGTGGCCTCGTGGATCACCAGCGTAGCACTGCCGCGCCAGAGACCGCCTGTGGGTACATTCAGATTCACCACCCCACGACTCCCCCGCGCCACCCCCCACGCCAACCACGTCGCCGGCGCCGTCGCCACCAGGAAAATCGCAAACAGCAGGCAAAACAACACGCCCAATCCAACGAACCGCCACACCCCCCGCATCATGCCGCCGGGGCGCGCAAGGTCAGGCGCGCCTTGACCACACCCGGCGCGGGTTGCGCTTCGATCGTGGCGCTTTCCACGCGGATGGCGTTCTGCGTCTGCAGGTCGTTCAGCCACGGCACCAGTACGTCGAAGGCGATGCCATCGAGGTTGATGTGCGCCCCGGTGGGGCCTTCCGGCTCCATACGCGAGATATTTTGCTTCAGGCCGCGGGCGTTGGCGGTCTGCTCCAGGGTGGCCAATATGTTGATGCCCTGGGCGCGCACCTGCGCGCCGCGGGCACGCAGCTGCGCCACCTGCGCCGCCTGTACGCGCATCTGGCTCAGTTTGATTTTGTCCTGCGGCACCGACGTGCGCAGGCGTGACAGGTCGCTCTGCATGGTCGACCACAACAGGATATAAAACAGAAACAACGCCATGCCGCCGGCGAAGATGGAGGCCACCAGACGCTCGCGTGGCTCGAGCGCCTGCCAACGCGCGCGGTAGGGTGCCAGGAAGGCCAGTTCGGTCATCTTCATGGGCGCCCCCCGGTGGTCAGTTTCACCCGTCCATCGATGGCGCCTTCGCGCTGGTTGGCGCTCAACACCTCGGCCTGCAGGCCACGGGCGATGAAGGCGTTTTTCAACGTTTCCATGCCCTGGAAGTCCGCCAGGGTGAGATCCACCGTGAGACTGTTCTCGGCATACTTCAGCATACGCAAATGCATCTGCGGTGCAGACTGCAGGGCGGGGGCACTATTCGCCAGCAGCGGCAACAGGTCACTGGGCGCCAGGCTGCCGCTGCCGGCCTGCAGGGCCGTGAGGCTACGCGCCATGAGCGGCGCGGGATCACCCACCAGTTTGGCGGTGGGAAAGCTGTTTTTGAACAACGTCAGCATTTCCGCACGTTGCGCGCTATACGCGTGTTTCAGCTGCCACCACTCCCACGCGTTAAAACCGAATCCCACCACCATCCAGATCGCCAGCAGGATGGCGGCGGGCCGCAGCTTGGCCAGGGGCATGCTGTCGCCACCCTTGCCGGCAAACTCGCGTTCCAGCAGGTTGATCGGTGGGGGGCTGGCGGGGTTCTGCGCCCAGTAATCCAGCGCACGCGCCTCCACCGGCAGTTGCAGCGCCTCGGACCAGGCCGCCACATCCAGGCCGGCGGGCGGGTTATACACCACCAGACCGGCCGGTGACTGTTCGCTGTCGCGCGCCTCGCGCAGGGCGATGCTCAGGGTCATGGGTACCGACCGATCGGCGGATAGCTCGCACGCCAAGCCCGACAGGGGTCCGGTGCGCAAGATGCCCTCTGCGTCCTCCGCCCCCAGGGACCAGCGCCCTTCGTCGTACGGTACCTTGAGGGTGGCGGGGCAAAGGTTGGCGGCGGGACGCCCGGCGGCCTGCAGGGCGTCCGTCCAGGCCTGCAGACGGCGGCGTTCGGACACGGCCACCGCCAGACTGCCGTCGGCCTGGGGGCGGTAGGAATAGCTCTGGCTCTCCGGCTCGCCCAGGACCTGATCCTCCAGGGCAAAGGGCAGGGCCTGGAGGATCTTGGCCCGGGTGCGGGTCGGCAACATGACGCGCGCCAGCAGGGTATCCGTGGCCGGCGACCACACCTGGACCCGGGCGCCCCGAGTAAAGGGCGGCAGGTCGCTCAGCTGTTGCACCACGCCGTGCTGCGCCGCCTTGGGGCCCGCGCCCCACCACCAGGCGACGCCGGCTCCGGATTCCGGCCAGTCCCGGGGCAGACGCAGCACCAGCGTGCCGCTTTCGCTCAACTTGAGGGAGGGTAATCGGGTTTTCATGCAATCCTCGGCGTCGGCACCCATGCCGCGGTTCGGTCGGTGGTCCGACCCGGTTTATTATGGTTCATCTTGCGACTCGCACCTTCATTAAAGATTCTTTGTAAAGATAACCTTTCCCCTAGGGAATCTCTGAACAAGTCCCCTCTCCCCCGTGGTTTTCGGGGGAGAGGGTTAGGGTGAGGGGGATGATCATAGATTTTTCCCTCACCCTGTCCCTCTCCCTAAGGGAGAGGGAACCTAGCTTGATCATTTCTGCCACTTGTTCAGAGCTTCCCCAGCCATTTAACACATTATGCCGGTTCCTGTCGCGGAGGGGTATGCATTGCCAGGTCCGGGCTCATGGCGCACCGGTGTCCGGCGGCGGGCCCAGAACATCCACCTGCCAGAGCGTATCGATACCTGACCCCTTTCCGCGTTGCACCAGCACCTGCCGGCTGCGTTGCAGACGGCCGAAGAGCGTGTCGATGTACACGTAAAAGTAAGCGCTGGTCACCCCGATGTTGACATCGGCATCCGGTGCCGCGCCGGCACGCTTGATAAAGTCGTTCCTGTCCTTGAACGGGTTCTTGCCACGCTCCTCCAGCAACCGCTTCATCCCGCCCGGGGGGGGCGTCGTGAACAAGGCGCCCACTACGACCTCGTCGGCGGTATTGACGTTGATGGAGGTGCGCTCGGGCAACGCGCTCACGTAGGGTCGCAACTTCTCCACGGTCTTGGCGTCGTAACCCTTCACCAGGCGCAACTCGTCCACGCTCTCCAGCCGCTGGTTGGCAGTCCGATAGGGCGGCTGCAGGGTAAGATAGTAAATATCTTTAGCGCCGTCGACGCTGGGGGTGGGATCGATCCAGTCCAACAGGTTGTCGATCAATTGGGGGTCGGTGAGGGACAAGGACTGCAGCAGCCGGGTGTAGACTTTCATGTCCCCGGGGCTAGGAGTAGTACCGTTATACAAACTGTTCAGGTTAAACCGCCCCGTGGCATCGCGTATCCGGCCCGTCATCGCACCCCCCTCCACCGCGATGGGTGGCAGCGGTTTCGCCCAGTCCTCGCTAAGATCATCGGTCTGGGGTTTATTCGTGGTATCTTCCAGCAGGAACAACTTCGCCCACTGCAGCGCGCCTTGGGACACTTTATCCGCCTGGGCGCGGTCGTTGATGTTCTGCGCCTGACGCAGCCACACCTGCTGGCCGAGGCTGAGGGAAACGGCAAGGGAAGCGACGATGGCGACGATCAGCATGGCGGTGACCAGGGCCAGTCCCTGCTGGCGCCATGGAGCCAGGGCCCTCGGGTACCCCCGATCAACTCCCTCTCCCCGCGCGCGGGGAGAGGGTTGGGGTGAGGGGTGCGTATCGAAGCCCCGATAAACGAGCTCCTCACCCTCGGCAACTGCTCCCTCATCCTGTCCTTCTCCCAAAGAGAGAAGGGACCCTGGGTTTTGAGTACAGGAGCACACTGATGGGGAGCATACGCTCCAGGAAGGGCGAAGTACTACACTCAGACGCGCGACGCCGGGGTGGCTTACGCGGTGGGTCGGGTGAGTAAGCAAGGGCGTTTTATTCATGGACCAGGAACAGACGCTTGAATTCACCACGGCCTTTCAGCACCAGGCGCACTTCCACGCCGAGCGGCAGTGCCGTCTTATCCTTGGGGAGCCCGCCAGGCCCGGTGGGCGGCCAGTAGTCCATCCAGCCGTCCTTCGGTTCATAGAAGCGCACCTCAAACTCCTGCACCTCTCCCCCTATGCCGCCGAGCACGCTGGTTTCCTGCGGCTCGCTTTGCGGGCCCCGATCCAGGACCTGCCAGGTGAGACGCCACAACTTGCCATCTTTCAAGGCATAGCCCACACGCTGCAGATCGCTGCGCGCCGCGCGGCCTGGACTGGTGGCGGGGGCGGTTGGTGTGTCGCTGTCCTCCGCGGGCGGCAGAAAAATTCCGCCGCGGGTGAACTCCAGGGCCGGCGCGCCGAGGGCGCGGCTATCCGTTGCCTGCCCATGCATGGCGTTAAGCACCGCGCCGTTGATATCTCGAACAGTGCGATGGCGCGCCTCGGCCAGGTCGTCCTCCATGCGCAGATACAACATGGTAAAGGCGCGCCACGCGGCCCGCTCCGCCTCCACCCGTTCGCTGCTGCGCAGCACATTGGCCAGTCCGCTATAGGCCATGGCGGACACCAGGGCGAAGATCGAAATGGCAATGATTACTTCCAGCAGGGTAAATCCCTGCTGGCGTCGCGATGCGCGCGTCGGCGCACTATGGGGGGCGCGTGTCATGGCTTACGCAAGTAACCCACCAGATGCGCCAACACTTCTTTCTTTTCGTCCGCGCGTATGTCGATCTCCACCTTGCGTATATTGACCTGCTGGGTGGCGGTCACC
>JANNJF010000196.1:0-2449 GCA_031405715.1 Gammaproteobacteria bacterium
GTTGCGGGAGGCCGGGGCACGACATCAAACGACGGAGTGGTCTTGAGGGCCTCGGTGTTACCCGCGAAGTCCGTCGAGTAGTACTCGAGAGTATACGTACCGATCTCGGTCGGGCAAAAACCGGGGTGCTCGAGGGCGAGGCGCTGGCTCACCACACGCACGCGTTCGAGACCGAGTTCGATCTCGCGTGGATGGAGTGTCTCCATCCACGCGAGCCACTCAGGCAGCGGGCGGGCGATGGCGCTCAGGACGCGGCAGCCGCATCCACCGGTGTGATCGGCTTACCGGTGAGCAGCGACAAGGTGGTGGCGAGCTGCGTGCGCATCTCACGCCGATCGATGATCATATCGACGGCGCCATGGTCGAGGAGAAACTCCGCACGCTGGAATCCCTCGGGCAGGGTCTCGCGCACCGTCTGCTCGATGACGCGCGGACCGGCGAAACCAATGAGTGCCTTGGGTTCGGCCACGATGACGTCACCGAGCATGGCGAAACTCGCCGACACACCGCCCATGGTCGGGTCGGTGAGCACCGAGATATACGGCAGGCCGCGCGCGCCCAAGCGCGACAGGGCGGCGCTGGTCTTGGCCATCTGCATGAGGGACAGCAGCGCCTCCTGCATGCGTGCCCCACCGCTGGCGGAGAAACAAACAAACGGCAGGTCTTTTTCCAGACAGGCATTCACGCCGCGCACGAAACGCTCGCCCACCACCGACCCCATAGACCCGCCCATGAAGGCAAATTCGAAGGCGGCGGCCACCAGCGGTAAACCCAACAGCGTGCCTTCCAATACCACCAGCGCATCTTTTTCGCCGGTGGTCTTTTGCGCCTCGTCCAGACGGTCTTTGTATTTTTTGCTGTCTTTGAAGTTGAGCGCGTCCACTGGACGAAGAGCAGCGCCGATCTCGACGCGATCTTGCGGGTCGAGAAACAAATCCAGACGCCGACGCGCGCCGATGCGCATGTGGTAGGCACACTTCGGACACACATCGGCATTGCTTTCGATCTCGGCGCAGTAGAGTACCGCGCTGCAGCCCGGGCACTTACGCCACAGGCCTTCGGGCACGGCCTTCTTACCGCCGGCGGTTTGGCTGCCGCCGCTCTTGATCTTGGGGGGAAGCAGCTTATCGAACCAACTCATGCAGCGACTCCGGTTTTGTCCATGGCGCGGCGCAGCTCGGCGATGAACCCGCCGAGCTCGGCGTTGATCTTGTCCGGTTGGGCGGCCAGGGCGGCGATGCGTTTGACCAGGGCGCTGCCGACGATGACGGCATCGGCGAATTCAGCGACCGCCGCCGCGGCCTCGGGGGAATTGATGCCGAAGCCGACACCCACCGGCAGGTCGGTTTGTTTACGTATCGTGCGCACCTTGTCCGCCACTTCCTGCATGTCGATATTCGCCGCCCCGGTTACGCCACGCAGGGATACATAATAGATAAATCCACTGGCACAGGCCGCAATACGTTTAATACGCGCGGCGTCACTGGTCGGGGCCAGCAGGAATACCGGGTCCAGGTCCTGGGCGCGCATGGCTTTAATAAGATCGTCCGCCTCTTCCGGCGGGATGTCCACGGTCAAGGCCCCGTCCACGCCGGCCTTGCGCGCCGCGGCGGCAAACGCCGTATAACCCATGACTTCGATCGGATTGAGATAGCCCATGAGCACCACCGGGGTGGTGGTATTGCTCTCACGGAATTTCGCCACCATGGCCAGCACGTTGGTCAAACTAATGTGATGCGCCAGGGCACGCTCACTCGCCTGCTGGATCACGGGGCCATCCGCCATGGGATCGGAGAACGGCACACCCAGCTCCAGGATATCCGCGCCGCCCGCCACCAGGGCGTGCATCAATGGCACCGTGACCGACGGTTGCGGATCACCGGCGGTGACAAAGGGAATCAGCGCCGTACGGCCTTGGCGCTTGAGGGTGGCGAAACAGGTGGCTAGGCGCGACATCAGAACGTTATCCCCTCGAGGGCAGCGACGGTGTGTACGTCTTTGTCGCCACGGCCGGACAGATTCACCACGATACATTTATCGCGCCCGAGCTTGGGCGCCAGTTGCATGGCATAGGCGATGGCATGACTCGACTCCCGCGCCGGCATGATGCCCTCCACGCGCGTGAGGGTATGAAACGCCTTGAGCGCATCCGCATCGGTCACCGCAACGTACTGCGCGCGTTTGGAATCTTTCAGCCAGGCATGCTCCGGTCCGACACCGGGGTAGTCCAGCCCGGCGGAAATCGAATGGGTCTCGATGATCTGACCGTCGTCGGTTTCCATGAGATAGGTGCGATTGCCGTGCAGCACCCCGGGGCGTCCGGCGCACAGGGGTGCGGCGTGTTTACCCGTGGCGAGCCCCTCGCCCGCCGCCTCGACGCCGTAGAGCGCCACGCCGGGTTCGTCGATGAAGCGATAGAACAGGCCCATGGCGTTGGAGCCGCCGCCGA
>JANNJF010000197.1:0-1065 GCA_031405715.1 Gammaproteobacteria bacterium
CCGGCGAACGCCTGGTGCGCCTGTCGGAAGAGCGGCTGCGGAAATTCAACCTGCCCGACGACCTGTTAGAGGCCCTGCTCGAGGCTAAACGCATCAGCGCCCACGGGGGTCTGCGTCGCCAATTGCGCTACATCGGCAAGCTCATGCAAGGGGTGGACATGGACAGGCTCGCGCGCGACCTCGATGCCATAGGCGCCACCAGCGCGCAACAGGACCGGCTGCTGCACGCGGCCGAGCAGTGGCGCGAACGCCTGCTGGCGGAGGCATCCGCCCTGGAAGAATTCCTGCGCACCTACCCCGAGGTGGAGGCGCAACCGTTGCGCACGCTGTTGCGCAATATTAAAAACGAACCCACCGATCGCCCGTCGAAATACCGGCGCACACTATTCCGCATGCTGTATGCGTTGCTGGAGGAGCGGGATGTGTCGGCGCCGGAGTAGTCGGGTGTTATCTTATTTCTGGGATATATTTGCGCGCCCGCGTCTTTTGCAGCGCGGGTGCTCGCTCCCGCTTTAGCCAAAGCGGCCACGAGTACTCCACACTGATAGCCAAACTACCCGCACCGCGCCTCACAGGAATATTGGCGATCGCTAATACACAGTTGGCTAATAAGCGGAACCGATGGCAGAACCGACGAAGTCAGGGTAAATTGATCCCGTTCTATTAAGGAAACCATCGTCGGAACGATCGGTATGTGCGCAGGAAGACGCGAATCACAATCGACTCTGGCCTTAATAATGCCGTGGCCCGGCGAATAGGTGAACTACCATGCTAAAACAATTACAACAACTCTTCACTCGGCAGTCTAAGCCGCGCGCTGGCGCCAATAAGTCATTGATGCTCTGGGCCATGCTGGGTTTTGTCGCTGGCGTCTCGCCCATCATTATTTTCCTCGTTTTTGCCCCCGCCACAAAAAACGATCAGCCCGTTCAACTGCAGGAACAGCAGATGCTAGTGGCCAATAAACAAAACCTCCTTGCCACGGCCAACACAGTGTCGGCGCTGCCGCCCACGCCCACGACAGACCAAGCCCTCCCCGCAAGCCATGCCCAACCGGCGCAGGAC
>JANNJF010000198.1:0-4022 GCA_031405715.1 Gammaproteobacteria bacterium
GCTGGGTGCGGCGGTACTGGATGACGTGCTCGGCGTCATGCTGCTGGCCTTGCTCTACGAGTTCTCCCTCGGTGGCGGGGTCAGCCTGATCAACACCGGCAGGGTGCTGCTGTTCGTCGTGGCGTTTTTCGTACTCGCCCCGGTGATCGCCAAGCTGATATCGGTGATCATCCAGCGCTTCGACGCGAAGAGCGAGATTCCGGGGCTAATTCCCACCACCATCGTTGCCCTGGTACTGTTCTTCGCCTGGCTGGCCCACAGCATCGGCGCGCCGGAACTGCTCGGCGGCTTTGCCGCCGGCCTGGCGCTGTCGCGGCGTTTTTTTCTGCCCTTGGGCGCGGCCCTGCAAACCAGCGACGGCTTCGCGCACCGCATCGAAGAACAGATGAAACCCATCGTGCATCTGTTCACGCCGATTTTTTTCGTCATGGTCGGCCTGTCCCTCGACCTGCGCAGCATCGACTGGTCATCGCCCTTCATCTGGGTGTTTTCCCTGTCGCTGTTGCTGGTGGCCATCGTCGGCAAACTCCTCGGCGCATGGCTGATCAGGGAATCCTGGAGCGCACGCTGGGCCATCGGCCTGGCCATGATCCCGCGGGGTGAGGTCGGCCTGATCTTCGCCGAACTGGGGCGGGTGGCGGGAATCTTCAACAGCGAAATCTACGCCGGCATGGTACTGGTGATTGCGCTGACCACCCTGTTACCACCCTTCGTTATGCGCTGGTTCTATGGGCGCTATGGCCAGCGCATGGCGGCGGTCTGAATCGTTACCAACCTTGGCGTGCGAGTCTTTTGGAGTACGGCGGCTTGCTGCCGTACTCCAACTGACGCTTATTTGACCGGGAACTTCGCGTTGTATTTCTGTAGAACTTTAGCCGTCAGATCCAGCCCTTCTTCCGCATACAGCACGGACATCTCGGTCTTTTCCAGCACCAGGGTGGCCTTCTCCTCTTTCGCGACTTCGGCGATCACCGTGCGGATGTCCTTCAAGGCCTTGCCGGTGAACTCACTTTCTTTCTGACGAAATTCTTTTTGCGTATCGTTGACGCTGTCCTGCAGCGCCTGGTACTTGTCCTGCAGGTCGCGCTGCTTGCTGCGCTTCTGTGCCTCGGAATAAGTCAATTGATCCTTTTCGAACGCCTCTTTCAAGGCCTGCAGTTTCTTTTCCTCCGCCGCGAACAGGCCCTGTTTTTCCTTGCCGGCCTTTTCCGTGGCGGCCTGGAACTGTTTGCCCGCATTGCTCTGGATCAGCACCTGGCGCACGTCCACGTAGCTGACCTTCAGCTTCTCTTCCGCACCGGCGACGCCGGAAAAGGCCAATCCGGCCAGTAACATAACAGCTAACATCTTCTTCATCGGTTTCTCCTGAAAATATTATTAACAAAAATATCCGGCGACCCGCCGGGATACCCAGCACCACTCCTCTGCAAACAGGACACCGGCAATGTAGCGCCTCCGGCCCGCCCGCAACAACTGCCGCCTGACGGGCGGGCGGGATCAGATTGGACGTGACACGGGCCCACCCCACTTAGACAAGCGCGACGGTTGTGGGACACTATATACGGCGTTCGGTTTCGTTCCTGCGCCGACTCCGCACCAGCGTTATACCCAGCACCAACAGAGCGCCCACAATCACCGGGGTATTGCCAAAACGTACAAACGGCGTCTTTCCCTGCATCGGCTGTATCTGTCCCTGCAGCACCTCCACACGAAATTGCGGGATGCGCGCCAGCTCCACGCCGCGATGATCAATGATCGCCGTGACGCCGGTATTGGTGGCACGCAGCATGGGCCGGCCATTTTCCAGCGAGCGCATGCGCGCCATCTGCTGGTGCTGATGCGGCGCCCAGGAGTCGCCATACCAGGCGTCTTCGCTGACATTCACCAGGAACGTGGCCTCGGGCAGGCTGCGCCGCACTTGTTCGCCAAAGGCATCCTCGTAACAGATGGAGATTCCGGCGATACGCCCGGCGACCCGCAGACCCGGCTGCACCGCCGCCCCCGGACTGAAATCCGACATGGGAATGTAGAGATAATCCGGCAACCAGCGCAGGAGCGAATGCAACGGCAGAAATTCCCCGAAGGGCACGAGATGGTGTTTGCGGTACACCCCGGGATGCGGACCGATGCTGAGCACGCTGTTGTAGTACGTGCGCCGCCCATCGATCACTTCCCGCTCCAGTACGCCGATGAGCAATTCCATCTGTCGCTCTGCCGCCACCTGTTCCAGCTGCTGCATAAAACCCTCCTGGAGTTCCTCCAGGGTGGCCGGCAGTGCCGCCTCCGGCCACACCACCACATCGACATCGTGTTGCGCCAGGGTCAGATCGGCGTAGCGTTGCACGATCTCACTGCGATAATGGGTGGACCATTTTTTGTCCAGCTCTACGTTACCCTGCACCAGCGCAACGCGCAGTGGTTTCCCCTCGGGCTCCACCCAGGATGCCTGGCCTGCGGCCCAACCGCCAAACCATAGCAACAACAGCACACCGAGGTAGCGCACGGCCCGCGGTCGGTCGCGTACCATCTGCGTCACCAGACCGGCGCTGATGGCGGTGACCGCGCTCAGGCCGTAAACACCCAGCAATGGGGCGAAACCCGCCAACGGTCCGTCGATCTGACTGTAACCGAGATCGAGCCAGGGAAACCCGGTCAGAAACCATCCGCGCACCCATTCCAGCAACACCCACAACGCGGGCAGCAGCAGCACGACATGCCACCAGGGCGCGGGTAGCGCTATCCGCTCCGGGCTTGTTTCATCCGTGTCATACACAACCTTGCGCGACCAGCCCCGCCAACGCGCCTGCAACCAACCCAACAGCGCCGGGTAGCCGGCGAGAAAGGCAATAAACAGCAGCAGCATAGGAAACGCCAGGAGCGCATGCATGTCACCGAACTCATGCAAGGCGATGTACAACCACCCCACCCCGACGCCGAACTGGCCGAGGCCAAAGAGGAACCCGCGCCATGCGGCGCGCCCAGGGGTGGCGCCGGCCCAGAGCGCAAACAACAGCGCCGGCGCCAACACCGCCAACGGGAAAACCCCTAATGGCGCAAACGCCAGTGGCAACACGGCACCGGCGGTGAGGGCCACAAAATCAGACCAGCCCGGCCTCCGCAATGAAGGGTAACGACGTAGTATGTCCATGGGGGAACGTGCTAGGGATCCTCTGATCAAGTCCCCTCTCCCCCGCGCACTTCGGGGGAGAGGGTTAGGGTGAGGGGGATCATCAGCGATTTTTCCCTCACCCTGTCCCTCGACCTGCGGGTTGTGCCTCCCCGAAGGGGGCTGAGGGAGAGGGGACGTAGTCTGATAGTTTTTGCCACTTGTTCAGAGGTTCCCTAAGGTGCGTCGATATCGGCCTGGGTTGGCGCCTGCGTCACCTTCAACAGGTGTATGCGGCGACTGTCGGCGCGCAGCACTTCAAAACGTAATTCACCCAGCACCACCGCTTCGCCACGCTGTGGCAGGTGACCCAGTGTGTTGAGCACCAGCCCGCCGATGGTGTCCACATCCTCGTTCTGCAGTGAGCTGTGCAAACGCTCGTTGAAATCCTCAAGCGGCGTCAGGGCCTTGACGACGAACTCGCCGTTGCGGCGCTCGGCGATCATCACATCGTCGTCATCGATATCGTATTCGTCCTTGATCTCGCCCACGATCTGTTCCAGCACGTCTTCGATGGTCACCAGACCCGCGACACCGCCGTACTCGTCCACTACGATCGCCATGTGATTGCGGTTGGTGCGGAACTCGCGCAGCAGCACATTCAGGCGCTTGCTCTCGGGCACAAACACCGCGGGACGCAGAAAGTCATGGATGTTGAAATGTTTGTTCTTGTCGTCGTGGAAGTAGCGCAACAGGTCCTTGGCCAGCAGGATGCCAACCACCTTGTCCTTGTCGCCATCCACCATGGGAAAGCGCGAGTGACCGGTCTTGATGACGTCCGGCAGATACACCTCGGGCGTCAGGTTCTTGTCGACCACGTCCATTTGCGTGCGCGCCACCATGATGTCGCGCACCT
>JANNJF010000199.1:0-4734 GCA_031405715.1 Gammaproteobacteria bacterium
GTCAGGGGTCGGTTGCTCCGGCATCCGAGGAATGACCTGTTGGATTTGTCGGCGCTGTTCCGCGATTTGGACTTCCCCACGCTTCGTGGGCGCGGGAAATGGGTTAGATGGCTTCGGCGAATTGGGCGGGTGATTTGTAGCTGAGGGCGGAGTGTCTACGGACTCGGTTGTAGAACACTTCGATGTATTCGAAGATCTCCTGTTTCGCTTCATCGCGTGTGAGGTAACGCCGATGATGGATCAGCTCCTTCTTGAGCGTGCCAAAGAAGCTCTCGATGCAGGCATTGTCCCAGCAGTTGCCCTTACGGCTCATGCTCTGGGTGATGCTGTGATCGGTGAGCCGTTGCCGGTAACGCGTTGTGGCGTACTGGCTGCCCCGGTCCGAGTGGTGCAGGAGTCCGGCGCAGGGCTCACGACGCCACAGCGCCATCATGAGTGCCTGCTCGGCGAGATCTACGGTCATCCGGTTATCCATCGCCCAACCGATGACTTGGCGGGAGAACAGATCGAGCACCACGGCGAGATACAGCCAGTCCTCGTTCGTCAGACGGACGGAAAAGCGGCGGGTGTTCTCCTGGATAGCCCGGTATCTCATGGGGATTCCTTCGCGAAGAACGCCGCCGCACGTCTTAAAAAATCCCGCTCCTTGGTTCACGCGTTGCAGTTCGCGCTTGACCCGGGTCAGCTCATCCGCCTCGGCGTGCACCGTGGGTCGATCCGATGCTTGCACAAGACGCGGCCTCGGCGCGGAATTCGTCGGTATATCGACGTCGTGTTACTTTTGCCATGCCTGCCTCCGATGTCACAATTCTCCCCCTTATTGGGGTGCCTGTGAAATCGGAGAAGGTCCACCTACATTTGGCTCAAGTTAAGTGCCATTCAACCCCCACCCCTTTCTCCAATTCAATTCCCTGTCAAGGTACAACGATGCGGTAGCCCTGTGATTGAAAATCGGATATTGAGGTATGGCAATCGGTCACGAATTTTACTCCGGCAATCATATCCTGCACCTTAATATTGTTAGTGCGGGCCGTATTTTGGCACAGATAAACATCTACCCCCTTGTTTAACAAGCCAATGACATCTTGCTCGAAGGGATTGCCCTTCAATACCAATTTGTATCCCGAGCTATAAGCGACCGCGACTACATGAAAGTCCACAGCGTTCTTCATTCCATGAGTGACTTCATAATCCCGGATAGCGTTACTAATGCTACCCAAGGCATAAGGTCGAGTACATGGGATGGCGCTATCCGTACAGTCTCTTAAGATGGGAAATATTATTTTGACACCCTTTCTCCTCACCAGACATCGCGTTATCGCCGATGCGCCGTCGCCGAACTCCTGATCCAGCGTGAGTCCGTTCACCAATCCAACCGGACATGGTTGCTCAATAATGGACTGATTTGTCAGGGAATCGCCAGGCGGAGCAGCGACAGCAATATTGCTCGAGGTTATTCCAAGTATCGCGGTGATCGCAAAAAACCGGATCCGTTTTTTCATTATCTCCTCCGTGTGATAGGTTGCAATTATCGATTCGGACATGGCTATTGCCGCCCCTGTCAGGAGGCGGCATCGGTACTGTAATAGCAAATGCCATGCCACCACTTGCGCACAAAAGCGGCGCCATGGGTGAGGAAAATTGAGCGTGAAAAGAGAAACTTATCGATAGCGCTGCGCGCGCAGATCGGAGTTGGGGAAAATATCAGGCATGCGCAACGGACAACCGTGCCCGAATGCAGCGTAACTGCCCGAAACTAGGGGGTCGGTGCCGGGTCCGTACGACGTATCCAGCCACACTGGAACAACGATCCAAGCGGACGGTAAGGAGGCATCCATGAGCGAGCATAAAATCATCGGCATCGATTTGGCAAAGTCCGTCTTTCAGGTCGGCGGTCCGAATCAGGCCGACAAAACGATTCTTAACAAGCAACTGGTTCGCAGAAAATTCGCGATCTTCCTACAACAGCTTGCCCCTTGCGCGATCGCGATGGAGGCCTGCGGCAGTGGGCACTGCTGGGCAGGGCGGTTTATGGCGATGGGGCACACTGTCCAACTGGTCCCGGTGCAACATGTCAAAGCGTTTGTGCGCGGCAACAAGAATGATCGCAATGATGCGCTGGCGCTGGCTGCAAACCCTCATCGAGCGGCGCGGCAAACACAAGGCGATCGTCGCGTTGGCCAACCAGATCGCCCGTATCGCCTGGGCCATCCTTACCCGCGAGGAAACCTATCGTGCATCGCGCGCGTGCCGGGCGGCGGCATGATCAACGGATTCCGCCTCAGCTGCCTTCCTGCACAAAACCCTATCCCCTGCTCCGCTTTCAGCCGGCCCGGCGTGGCAAATAATCATCACCATGGTTGTGGCGACCCGCGCACAACCAATGTACCGAGAGATAAGACCACCCGGCAACAAGAACTTTGATGTGCGTCAAGAAAACCCTTAGTACGTTGGCCCCGGCATCATTATGCAGCTTGACTTGTGGTTGTTTGGCGGGTAGAAAACTAGATGTCCCCAGAGCACAAAGAATACAGTTGCACGAGGGCTATAGTTTACTGACGGGACATCGGGCCCGGAGTTAAGGCGCAGCAAATAAACCAAAACTATGGAGGACATGCACATGAAACACCGCAAGCATCTTTTTACCACCCTGTTAGCATCCCTGTTTCTACTCGCCGCCGGCTCCGTTCTGGCAGCCGATACCCCTGCCGAGGCGCCTAAAGGCGTCACTCTCGTCGATGCCAAAAAAGTTCAAGAACTTCAGGCGCAAGGCGCCATCATCGTCGATACCCGTAAAGCCGCCGAATTCGGCGAAGGCAGCATCAAGGGCGCGATTTCCGTTCCCTACGACCCGGAGGTCAGCGCCAAGGAAGTCGGCTTCGATCCGAAGGTGGACAAGTTCGATATGAGCAAATTGCCGGACAAGAACGCCAAAATCGTGGTGTTCTGCAACGCCGGCAGCTGCTGGAAGTCCTACAAATCCGCCGTGGTCCTGTCCAACAACGGTTATAAGAATATATTCTGGTACCGCGAGGGGTACCCGGACTGGAAGGCCCGCAAGTTGCCTATAGAGTAAATCCAGGCATCGAACCCTCAGGCTGTCCCCGGACAGCCTGATTTGTTTTGGATGCCTGCCGCGGCGGAGAGAAAGGCAATACCGAGCAATACTTCGTTTAGTTAGTTAGATCGCGGAGGAAATATCATGGTCTACACAAAGAAATCGCCCGCTCTTCTCATCATCAGCTTTTTACTGCTGGTGTGGGGTTGGCTCAATGCCAACGGTTCGGTGGACGCGCTGCAGTCGACACTGCAGAAAAGCGCCTATTCGGACCACGTGAAAATCAACGAAAAGTTTCAAGCCGAACTGCGCGTCGCCACCGAACAGGCACAGGCTGAAGGCAAGCCCGCGCCGGAGATGAAAAAGCCGGTGTCGAAGTTCGACCAGGAAAAAGCCTTCCAGATCCGGCTCACCTACACCTTCGGCGGCGCCTTCGCTGTCTTTGGACTCTTCATCCTCGCCTGGAAACCCACAACCGGCAATCTGGATTACTACCTGTCCACGGTGCCCGGCATGGCATTCATCCTGCTCATCGCCTGCGTGGTGCGATGGGGTCTCGACCCGATGTTCGCCAACTGGGGCAAGGCGGTGCAGGACGCCGGCACCCTCACCTGGGATTTCGCCAAGATATTCAACCTGAACTACGTGGTGATGGGCATCGTCGCGGGCATCATCATCGTCAACGTGTTCAAGATCCCCGCCTGGGCCGCCAACGGCGTACGCACCGCGCGCTTCTTTCTGAAGACCGGCGTGATTCTGCTCGGCGCCCTGTACAGCGCGGCGGAACTGGCCCAGCTCGGGGCGCTGTCGGTGGTGATGATCGGCTTTTTCGTGTTGGGCTCGGTGTGGCTGGTCCTGCTCATGGGCCGGCGCATGGGCAGCCCCAACTCCATGACCGGCGTGCTTTCCGCGGGCCTCGGCGTGTGCGGGGTATCGGCCACCGTGGCCGCGGCACCGGTGGTGCAGGCCAAAGCCGGGGAAATCGCCTACACCATCGGCACCATTCTGTTGTGGGGCGTAGGCTGCATGTTTCTCTTCCCCACCGTCGGGCATATTCTCGGCATGGGCCCGGTGCAGTTCGGCGCCTGGGCCGGCACGGGCATCCTCAACTCCGCGCAGGTGGCGGGCGCGGCGCTGGCCTTCGACCCGAAGGGCATCGAAACCCTGAAGGTGGCGGAAATCTTCAACATCACCCGCGTGCTGTTCCTGCCCCTCATTGTGCTGTGGCTCGCCGCCTGGTTCGTGGAACACGAGAAAGGGGCGGAAAAGATGAACGTGCGTCAGGTGCTGATCGCCAAGTTCCCGCTGTTCGTGCTGGGCTTTATCGCCATGTTCGCGCTGTCCTCCACCGGCGTATTCGCACCGGCCGGTCACTACCAGGGCAAATACTTCAGCAGCACCGAAGTGAAGGAAGATAAGCTGCTCAAGCCGAAGGAAGTGCGCGCCCTGGAGGCGGAATTGCCCAAGATGCGCACCCCGCAGGAAACCCAGGCGCTGCAAGACCTGATCGCCAATCGCAAGATGATGACCCGTGAGCAGGGCGAGACGCTCAAATCCGTGGCCAAGATCGAAGGTCTGCCGATTCACCTGCTGGCGATGTCATGAGCCAGGACCTCGTGCGGCCACTGAAGTCTGCAAGGAGCAGCTCTGCCTTCGATTGACCCTCGACATTCCAC
>JANNJF010000200.1:0-2723 GCA_031405715.1 Gammaproteobacteria bacterium
GTGCAGCGCCCACACCCGCCGTGTCTCTGGCCTGTGTAGGGGTTGTGAACACTCACTGCCCTATCTGACCCAGACCTGTCCTACCTGTGCCGCCCCTGGCCAGCACCCCTCCACCGCCTGCGGACAATGCCAGCGACACCACCCAAAGTTCGATCGCGCCGTGGCGTTGCTGCACTACCGCAACCCCGTGGACCGCCTCATCCCCAACCTTAAATATCACGGTCACCTGCATCTCGCCCGCCCCCTGGGGGAACTCATGACGGTGCGCCTGCTGCAACGCCCTGAACCCCTGCCGGACTGTCTGATCCCCGTGCCCTTACACCCGACACGTCTGCGCCTGCGTGGCTACAACCAGGCCCTGGAAATCGCACGCCCCATCGCCACCCGGCTCAAGATCCCCCTGGAGATCGATGCCGTGCGCCGCATCCGCGCCACACCGGCGCAGGCCCTGCTGCCCCTGCACGAACGCGCGCGAAATGTGCGTGGCGCATTTTTTACGCGCACGCGCTTTGACGGCCGGCGCGTCGCTATTGTGGATGACGTCATGACCAGTGGGCACACCGCCAACAGCCTGGCGGAATGTCTGCGCCGCGCCGGGGCGCAGGACATCGAAGTCTGGGTGGTGGCGCGGGCGTGATCGCCCTAGGCATGGTGGACTACCTGGGAGGGATACGTATTTTGCGCTAGTCTTTATCTATAGTGAGATAGCATTTGCCGTCCCACACCCAGCCACGACGACGACCATGCAACCCGATTCGCCCTTAATCCCTCGCGACGACGACACACCCCCTGGCGTATCCACGACGGGCTTTGTGGCGTTTACCCTGGTATGTCTCGCCCTCGCCTTTTTTTATGCCAAGTCGGAACAGCGCTTTGTGCCGATCCTCGACCATGCCAATCTCGCCTTTCATGAGGCGGGGCACCTTTTCTTCCGTATCCTCGGACCCACGATGGATCTCTACGGCGGCACCCTCGGGCAGCTGGTGTTTCCCGTGGTGGTCAGCGTGTCGTTCTGGCGGCGCGGCGCTGTCGCAGCAGGGTGCTTGGGGGTCGTGTGGACAATGCAGAATTTACTCAACATCGCGCGCTACATGGCGGATGCCCAGGCCCAGGCCCTGCCGCTGGTGGGTGGTGGCGAACACGACTGGACCCACATCCTGTCGCGTTGGGGGGCGTTGCACGCCGACACCCTGCTGGCGACACGTTTGTCGGCCCTCGCGTGGTTTGGTGTCATCATTACCTGGGGTATTGTTGCCCGGATCTGGTTGCGTACAAGTCGTAGGTTGGGTTTACCCTAAAGGGCACGCGAGCCCGAAGGGCGTAACCCAACAAAACCCCGCCTATGCAGTGGAAACACCTTTGCTGCGCCACCTTGGTCTGCGACGAAATGTCGGGTTACGCTGCGCTCTTGTCCCCGCATGGGGGAACCCGACCCACTAAGACTCTATGTCCTAAGACTCTATGTCATGACGCGTTTGTTATTTCGTCCGCATAATGGCCAGACGTTGCTCGGCATAGCGCGCAAGACGCGGCTCGACGTTGGTGTCACGCACCCGCTCGTAGGCAAAACGCGCCTCGTTCCAGTTCTGCTCCGCTTCCTGGGAAATGCCCAAACCCAGCCACCACTTGCCTTCCAGGGGTCGCAGGTTCAAGGCTTCCTTGTAGGCCGCGATGGCCTCGCCGTGGCGCGCGGCACGCTGATAGAGTGTCGCCAGCAGGGCGAGGGTGTCCGGATTGGATTTGGCGTTGTTGCGTTGCTGTTCCAGCAAGACAATGGCCTTGGGCTCGGTGTTCTGTTCGACATAGATGCGCGCCAGCAAGGTAGCGAAGCTGGCCTGGCCCGGCACGGCGATCAGGCCCTGCTCCAACACCTGGCGTGCATCGTCCATGCGTCCGCGCTCCAGCAACAGGGCGGCGAGCAGATCACGCGCGCCGATGTGGCGTGCCGACTCCTCCAGCGCCGCGCGCAGACCCTGCTCCGCCTCGACCACCTGGCGTTGTTGCATTTGTTGGGCGGCGACGCGGTAACGATTTTCAGCGCGCTGCTCCGGAGTGAGGGTTAAGGTGCGTTTCTCCATGGTGCCTGCGGAATCACTGTCCGCGACGCGGGTGGGCGCGGGGGTTGCCACCGTTGCAGGTTGCACAACGGGTGCAGCCGCAACGTTGGCTGTCGGCAGCATCGGCTTGATCGTCACCGCCGGGGTCGCACGTGGCGTCGGCTTGCTCTCGGCAACGCGCGTGGCGGCTTGTTCAGCCATCACCGGTGGAGCTTTGACCATTTGTGTTTTAACGGGTAACGGCTTGGTGGGCGTCACCGGCACAGGCGCTTGCACTGGAGCGGCGGCGACCTCCGCCGGTGCGCCGGTCTTCGACGCCAGCAGGCCGCCGGAAAATTCAGCACCACGATGGGTCCAGGTATACCAGCCGGCCAGGGAGAGCATCACCACCGCCGCACCCGCCAGCAGCGGCACGGCCCAGCGGCGTAGGCCGGGTTCCGCTACGGCGTGCAGATCGCGAAAGATCGGCTCGGGACCCGGTTTGCCCAAGGGTGCGTTTTTGCGCGCCTCGAGGTCCTGCAGCATCTTGTTAATCAGGCTCATGGCATCGTTCTCCAAAAGAGTACGCCGGCGACGACCAGCGCGGCCGCGACCAGGATCGCGACGATTTTAAGGTAGCGTGTGCGCCGTGCCTGCTGACGGCCGTACGCCGACTCGGTGTCCAGG
>JANNJF010000201.1:0-3431 GCA_031405715.1 Gammaproteobacteria bacterium
GCATTGGACAAAAGCTGGTACACCGAAGAATGGGCCGGACAGGGCTCGGCCATCTCCCTCAAGATCGAGGACAAGGTGCACGACGAACAGTCCGAATACCAGCGCATCGAGATCTACAAAACCGCCCGCTTCGGCACCCTCATGACCCTGGATGGCCTGGTCATGGTCACCGACCGTGACAACTTCGTCTACCACGAGATGATGACCCACCCGGCGCTGTTCACCCACCCTGACCCTAAGCGCGTGCTGATCATCGGCGGCGGCGACTGCGGTACCCTGCGCGAGGTGCTGAGACACTCCAGCGTCGAGCTGGCCATGCAGGTGGAGTTGGACGAGCGCGTGACGCGGGTGGCGGAGAAATTTTTTCCCGAGCTGTGCGAATCCAACAACGACCCGCGCGCCCGGCTGCTGTTCACCGACGGGATAAAGTGGGTGGCGGACGCCGAGGCCGGCAGTTACGACGTCATCATCGTGGACTCCACCGACCCGGTGGGGCCGGCGGCGGGCTTGTTCTCCGAGGGCTTCTACCGCGACTGCTATAAGGCCCTGCGCCCCCACGGCATCGTCGTCGGCCAGAGTGAATCGCCGCTGTTCCATCCGGACATCATCCAGCAGATGCACGTGGCCATGCGCGCCGCCGGTTTTCTCGATGTGGCCACCCACCACTTCCCCCAATGCACCTACCCGTCCGGCTGGTGGAGCGGCACCATGGCCGGCAAAGACGCGTCGCTAACTGCGTTCCGTCGTGACACCGTGGCCGGCAAGCCCTTCCCCACGCGCTATTACAACCAGGACATCCATATAGCCGCCAAGGCGCTGCCCGAATTCCTGCGCCAGCGCCTGGCTTGACCGGCCGAGGCCCACGCCTTAGCGTGCGACGGCGCCCGGCCACACTGCATGCCCGGGCGGTGGCTGGGCGATTGATCGTGTCTCGATTGATCGGGCCTATAGGTTCGCGGTATAAGTTAGATCAAACCAACACTTAACCATCACCGTTTGTTCCTTCCCACCCTTCCCGAGACTGAGACCAACCCATGTCCAATCCTGAAATTGCGCAGAAATCCCCTTATGTACTAGACCTCGATGCGGGCACCTACTGGTGGTGCGCCTGCGGTAGATCCAAGACCCAACCCTTTTGCGACGGCTCCCACAAAGGCAGCGATTTTTCCCCGGTCAAACTCGAGTTGACGGCCAAAACCAAGGTCGCCCTGTGCGGCTGCAAGCACTCGGCCAAGAAACCCTACTGCGATGGCACCCACAACAAGCTCTAGGGAAAGCTGGCCTGCACAAGAATAACCATTCTAGTCGCCCACAGACCGGCCAATGCCGCCTTCAGTGCCGACCCGGATATTTCCTGCTGGAAACCATTATGTATATGTTCTATGCTCTTGAAGCAGATACACTATTGAGCGTCAAAGGGAGAAGCGAGTGCAAAAAAGCGGCATCTTAGCCATAGTCTTGATCATTCTTCTGGGCGCTGCGGCCGCCGCACCATACTGGTTCGGCATGCAGGCGGAAGAGGCCTACAACAAGAGCATGCAAGAGCTCGCCCAGGACGGCCAGGTCGTCATCACCCGCCAGACCTATGAACGTGGTTGGCTGGATTCCACTGCCGAGGCCACCTATACCTTCGGCGGTTTGCCAGGCAGCCTGACGGTCACCAATAAAATCTACCACGGGCCTATCCCCCTCGAGGGTGAGCTGGACTTCAAACCGGTTCTGGCCCTCATCAAGGGCCAGGCAACTCTCAGCCTGCCCATGGTTCCCAAGATTCCACCCATCAGCGGCCAAACCACCATCCAGCTGGACGGCCAGAGCATCAGCCACTTTGAAGTGGCCGCCATAAGCTCCACCGATCCCTCCGGCAGCTCCTTCAGCTGGCAGGGCCTGACCGGTGACGTGACGGCAAGCGCCGATCTGAAACAGATCAACATGAGCATCCTGGCGCCGCTGCTGCAGATCAACTCCCCGACGCAGAAATTCTCCGTGTCCAAGGCCCAGATCACGGCCAACCTGCAGAAAAGCCCTTCGGGCCTCACCACCGGCAACCTGTCCTATGCCATCGACAAGCTGAGCAGCGAGACCGACAAGGGCACCCTGGTCCTGAACGGGCTGGTGCTGGCCGCCGCCTCCGCAGAGGCCAGTGGCAACCTCAGTGCCAACATCGACCTCAAGCTGCAAAGCGTTAGTGATGGTGCATCGACCTATGGGCCCGGTGTCATCCACATCAAGGTGAACAACCTGGACGCAGCGACCCTGGTGAAATACAAGAAAGAGCTGAACGAGCTGCAGGCCAAAAAACTCCCGCCGGAGCAAATGCCTTCGGTTCTCATGGGGAAAATGGTGGCACTGGTCGCCAATCTGGCGAAGAAGACACCGGAAATCGACATCAGCAAAATCAGCTTCAAGTTCCAGGAAGGCGAAATTACCGGCAGTGGCAAACTTGTTCTGGACGGCAGCAATGCCGATATCGCCGAAAATCCCGAGTTGCTGCTCATGTCCCTGCATGGCGACGGCGAAGTGATCGTTCCGCAAGCCGCGCTTCAGGCCCTGACCGTCCTCGATCTCAATCGTCAGGTGGAGTCCTTAAAGTCCCAGGGAAAATTCTCCGAGGATGAATTGAAAAAACTCACCCCGCAGAAAATTTCGGAGATCTCCGCCTCTGCCGCACCGAAATACATGCAACGTTATGCCAGCAGCATGAAGCTGGTGCCGGAGGGTGATAACTACAAGATGAGCCTGTCCCTGTCGCGCGGACAATTCCTGCTGAACGGCCAGCCCTTATAATAACGGCACACCGCATTGTGTATTTAAACCTAGAAATAGCAGTTAACCGCAGATGAAACAAGGTGTTGATGCATAGCACCTATTCACCCAGTGGGTGGCTGAGCAAGACAGGCTAGACACGGACTACTCTGCGTTCATCTGCGGCTAAACGCCGTTTTTAGGTTGAAGGGCGCCTCTGGCGCCCTTTTTTATGGTGCTCCCGGCCGCGAGCACACCACAAAAAAATACGGGCGCCGAGGGCGCCCGTAAAATAACCACCTCATCAGGAACTTTACAAATTGTAGCCACGCTCGTCGTGCAGGCTGATATCCAGGCCTTGGGTTTCCTGCTCTTCGGTCACGCGCAATCCCATCACCACGTCCAGCACCTTGAGAATAATAAAGCTGACGGCGGCGGTGTAGAGTATCGTAATCAACACTCCCTTTAGCTGGATGATGACCTGGCCGCCCATGGTCACGCCTTCCGCAAGACCCACGCCGCCCATGCTCGCGGCCGCAAACACGCCGGTCAATAACGCACCGATGATACCGCCCACCGCATGCACACCGAATACATCCAGTGCATCGTCATAGCCCAGGGCACGTTTCAGCTTGGTCGCCGCAATGAAGCAGCCGACCCCGGCGATGGCGCCGATGGCCAGGGCT
>JANNJF010000202.1:0-4299 GCA_031405715.1 Gammaproteobacteria bacterium
CGGACTGTGCGCGGTCTTGGACTGGACATGGTCACGGACAAACTGGGGCCAGGGTCAGTTCACGGCCCGGACACAGACATGGGCTAAGCGGGTTTGCGGACATTTCGTCTGCCGCTTCCCGGCCGCTGCCGGGTGAACCAATCGTCAACTGCCGGGACGCTTCTTGGATTCTTCGCAGAGTTTGCGCACGATGTAGCGTCGGCTGTTGCGCGGTCTTGGACTGGACGCCAACTTGGCTGATTCGTGTCTGCAACGTGACCTGATGCGCGGACTGCGCAGGGCGAACGTCAGGCATCGCGTGCGCGGCGATGGGGTTCGTAAATGAAAAACGTGAATCTCGTTGTCACGTTGGCACCCACCGCCAACAACAGACCAACGGCAAATACCAGTAGCACCGAAAAGAAAATCAGACCGCGAAGTGCAGGAGAATCACGGCTCTCGCGGTAGCTCGCCACATAGCGGCATACGGTCTGATCCTGTCCCAGTTTGGCAAACACCACGATCAAGGCCGACCAGGAAATAGCGACGCTATAAATACCAAACCCATTGGTATCCAGTATGCGCGCTAGCAGCACGCTGACCCCGAATGACCAGAGCGTGTACCAGACTTTTAGTACGAAAGAACCGCTCACGCCTCTCGCAACAATAGAGCCCAGTGTTTCTTCTTTCTCCGACAATAAACTGCGAACGCTGGTCAGCAGCGACTTAATCCGAACCATTTTATTTCAATCCTATCTGGGTGCCTCTATAAAAAACCCGATGTTCAACAAACACAAGCTTTGTTTCCTGACGCTTCTAAAATGAACTGAACGTAATTTGCCCTGTAATGCATCCATGTTCCTACGTGTGAAGCCGCCAGTGTTTCTGACGTGGTGTTTCCGCCTTGATCATCCGCAGTGGGGCACAGGCCAACAGGTAGGCAATAAACGAGTTCACAATTGTGGCGACAGGCAATTATGTGTCGGCCTTTTTTGAATCAAGCATGGGTTTCTTTCTGGTTTCCTTTGGCAGCAGGCGATAACCCGTGTCCGTGTCGGACAGTGCAGTGTACGATGTGCGTATTAATGAGCGAGTGTGAGGTTACCATAGACGTGAGGCAATTCTCTGCCTCATAGCTGGCCAGATAGAAACGCCGGTCTTGGATCCCGCTCGGGGGCTATATACATTACGCTTTTCTAATATATGTTTTATCATGTACTTAGCTCTCCTTTTTGCAGACAAGTATGCGCAAAAAAATGTACCCCGGTGCCAGCGGGCAGGCACATTTCTGCACATTGATCTCTGTGTTGACTTCGATCTTCCGACAGGATTAGTATGATTCTTGGGTGAATATAAATAAAACTTATCACATAGTGCCCAGTCTCTTGCGTATCTGTTATTTGCTTTGGTTGTCTGCCGC
Source organism: Gammaproteobacteria bacterium (assembly GCA_031405715.1). Classification (GTDB taxonomy): domain Bacteria; phylum Pseudomonadota; class Gammaproteobacteria; order Acidiferrobacterales; family UBA6901; genus JANNJF01. Next base: position 1,400 of record JANNJF010000202.1, read on the forward strand.
AGGCTGTTTAATTACAACTCGGTGGGTCCAACGCGTAGATGGAAGTGCAAGCGCCGCTGTTCAACACACAGGAGAAGGAGAAGAAGATGTCCATAACTGCAGAGAAGGCTGGTCAGATGGCTGGCTTTGACATGAAGCAACTCGAGAAACTCATTGATCAACGCCTGGATCAAACCCTGCCGAACAAGCTGGCGGAGATCGAGGCAAATAAAACCCCCAGTATGGCGATTATCGCCACTAAGGGAACGCTGGATTGGGCCTATCCTCCGTTTATCCTTGCCTCGACGGGTGCGGCGCTCGGCTGGGATGTAAAGATCTTTTTCACCTTTTATGGTCTGTTGCTCCTCAAGAAGGACCTTGAGGCGCAGGTGAGCGCGCTGGGTAATCCAGCCATGCCCATGAAGATGCCCTTTGGGCCGAAGTGGTTCCAGAATTTCGTCTGGCCCATGCCCAATCTGCTTATGGCCGGTATCCCCGGTTTCGAGAAGGTTGCGACCGGCCTCATGAAACAAACCTTCAAAAACAAGGGCGTCGCCTCGATCGAGGAACTGCGTGCGCTGAGTCTTGAAGCAGGGGTGGAGATGATCGCCTGCCAGATGACGGTGGACGTGTTCGGATTCGACCAGAAGGACTTCATTCCCGAGGTGAAGGACTACGTGGGCGCGGCGTCGTTCCTGCCCATCGCGTCTAAAGCGGACGTCTGTCTCTTTATCTGATTCCTGGGTAACAAAATCAAATCCCCCAGGCCGGGCTCCACCCGGCCTGGATTTTTTTGTCATGAAATGGTCATGATAGTCGTTACTATGATGTTCCTCCGGCCTCTTTCTGATGCCACACCCAAGCCGTTTCAATCGGACATAGCAAAGACTCTTTCATCACCATGGTAATGAGCCCTTGCCGAAGTGCGCATAGCGCAATGGGGGGATTTCAGGGGATAGCCACGACCGTTGGCGTGGCCTGGCAATGACAGAGTGGCGGTCTTTGCGAGGGCCCGATAGGGATTCGAAGCAATCTCTGTTTGGCGGGCCACGGGGGGTGCCGGATGGCCGTCCTTGTGAGCAGTAGGGTGCGTCCCGCGCACCAGGGGGCGGTTATCTGCCCACGGCTTCTTTCTGATGCCAGGCCCATGCGGTCTCTATGATGCTCGCCAGGTTCTCGTAGCGCGGTTCCCAGCTAAGTTCCCGGCGGATCTTAGCCGAGTCCGCAATGAGCTGTGCCGGGTCGCCCGGGCGCCTTGCGGCGGTCACGGTCGGAATCGGATGGCCGGTAATGCGCCGCGCCGTCTCTATTACCTCGCGCACCGAGTAGCCTTTGCTGTTTCCCAGATTGTAGACGGCACTCTCGCCTCCCCCTAACAGATGCCGTAGGGCAAGCAGATGCGCCTGGGCGAGGTCGCTCACATGCACGTAATCACGCAGGCAGGTGCCATCGGGTGTCGGATAGTCGGTGCCGAAAATCTTGATACTTTTCCGCTGGCCGGCGGCGACCTGGAGCACCAGGGGAATCAGGTGGCTCTCGGGTTCGTGCCGCTCGCCGATTTCGCCCGAGGCATCGGCGCCGGCGGCATTGAAATAACGCAATGAGACGTACTGGAGCCCGTAGGCCCGTTGGCAGTCCGCCAGCATGTGCTCCACGGTCAGCTTCGAGATGCCATAAGGATTGGTCGGCTGGCGTGGGTGGTCTTCATCGATCGGTACTTTGACCGGCTCGCCATACACGGCAGCAGTAGAAGAGAAGATAAAGCGTTTTACCCCGTTCTGGACCATGGCATCGAGCAGCTCGACCGTGCGCGCCACGTTGTTACGGTAATAGGCCAGGGGTTTTTCCACCGATTCTCCTACCAGGGAGTAGGCGGCGAAATGCATGATGGCGTCCACCTTGTGCTCAAAAAAGATTTTTTTCAGAAGAGCGCTGTCTCCCAGATCACCTTCATAGAAAATCCCTCCGGCAAGGAGGTCGCGATGGCCGCGGGACAGATCGTCCAGTATCAGTACGTCATACCCGGCGCGCAGTAGATCTTTGGACATGTGTGCGCCGATGTAGCCGGCACCGCCTATTACCAGGATGGTTTGTTTTGTCATGGGTTTGATGGTTTATTGTCATTATTGGCGGGCTGAGAGTGCCGATACCTTCCTTGACGAGAAATCAGATATTGCAGTCTCGCATAGGTCGGAGTTCCGCGACGCCGAGCTACTTCTGATCAGCTAGATTATGCCGTATGTCGGCACCGCCGCACTCAGAACCCGCCGCCTGGCGTTTTTTTCCATAAATCACTATGCACGATGCCCGCAGGCACGTTTTCTGAACCTGGCGTGTTCGCGGCGGCGTGTGTTTGGGGAAAGATCCCGCCTTTCTGTTTTTCGTAGGCCACCTCGTTGACCAGTGCAGCGGTGATGTGCCGAGTGCCTTCCGCATAGCCATAAACCAGGGCAGTGTCGCACAGCAAGTTGATCAGGCGCGGTACACCGCCGCTATGCAGATAGACCGCTGCGCTGGCAGCATCATCGAATAGCCCCGGGTCGCCGCCGGCGATGGTCAGTCGGTGGCGAATATATTCTCGTGTTTCCGCAGGATTCAAGCCTTCGAGGTGGTAGTCCACAGCGATACGCTGGGCAAACTGTTCCATGTCCGGTCGGCGCAGGGTCGCGCGCAGTCCGGACTGGCCGACAAGGAATACCTGTAGCAGCTGGTCCTTATCGGTATTGATGTTGGACAGCATGCGAAGCTCCTCGAGGATTTCTGGCGACATGTTTTGCGCCTCATCCACGATCAATACACAGCGCCGGTTCTTGCCATACTCAGCAATCAGAAAATGCATGAAAGTCTGATACAGACCGACCTTGTCCTTGCCGCTATATTCCAGATTAAACGCCATCAGCACCCACTGGAGCAATTCGCCG
>JANNJF010000203.1:0-11667 GCA_031405715.1 Gammaproteobacteria bacterium
TTCATTAACCGGTAACGGCTGCGTGTAATCGCTGAAGTTGCGGTTCAGATCGACGTTCTCGTGCGTCACGCGGCGAATGTGGACGGCATCAAGGTGATCGCCATGGAGATCACCCACGACTCGCACCTGGACGAGATCAACGAGGCGCTGGAACAGACCGGCCGGCCCACCGGCGTGATGCTGCAGATCGGCACGCGCAATACGCAGAACTTCGAACTGCTCAAGATCGTCGGCCGCCAGCATGAGCTGCCGGTACTGCTGAAGCGCGGCTTCGGCATTACCCTGGAGGAATCCCTCAATGCCGCCGAGTATCTGGCGAGCGAGGGCAACCGCAAGGTGGTGTTCGGCCTGCGCGGCATGAAGACCAACATGGGCGATCCGCACCGCAACTTCGTCGACTTCGCCCACGTGCCGGTGGTCAAGCGCCTGACACGCATGCCGGTGTGCATCGATCCCTCCCACTCCGTGGGCACGCGCGACGTCGCGCCGGACGGCATGCTGGATGTGCAGCACGTCACCGCCCAGGGCATCATCGCCGGCGCCAACATGGTGCTGGTGGATTTTCATCCGGCGCCGCCCAAGGCCCTGGTGGACGGACCCCAGGCCCTGTTGCTGAGCGAACTGGGTTATTTCCTGGACGATATCGCCATCGCGCGCGAGGCCTACGAAAAACGCCGGGCGCTGACCCAGGCGTTCAAGGCCAAGGACTGAGGCGCGCAAGTCCCTTCCCCCTTCCAGGGGGAAGGTTAGGATGGGGGTGTAGTGCCCCAATGACCACCACAAACATCGACGAGGCAGCCACCCCGCGTGCAAAGTCACTGAAAAAAGTCAGTGTGCGCAGGACGAAGGGGGAACAATTTTTACGGGGAACGGGTGGGCAAGTTCTGCGCGATTGGAATATGGATCATATGAATGAGGAGGGGGCTTTATCCAGCATGGTGCAATGTTTGGACAGTGCACCCCCATCCTAGCCTTCCCCCTTTCAGGGGGAAGGGACTAAACCGGGGCTGGGTAGGGATTTCCGAGAGCTGTTTAGATGCCTATGGCTCGACAGGCTGGGCCTAGTCGGGAACGACATCACTAATCAAATCCACCACCACCCGCGTCCTGTTATCCAGCAAGACAATATCGCCACCCACAATCACCCGCACATAGGGTGCCGGCAGGGGCGTCAGGCGCGTCTCCAGATCGCCCGGCAGGTTGCGTCCCCGCAGGCCGGGCGGGAGGGTGTCGCGCTTGGCCAGGCCAGGAGGTGTTTTCTTGTATTTGCCATGGCCCTTGCCCCGGTAGTAATCCTGCAGCAGCTGACGGTCGTGGTCACTGAAACGCAGGTCGACCGTGGAGCGGACCCCGCTGTTACTCGTGTCCCGCGCTACAAAACGCCCCGATGTCACCGCATGGGTGGCACAGCCTCCCAACCACAGCACCAGCACCGCAAAAACCAATAACTTGTGTATCACCGAATTCTCCTTTGGTTCCGATCAATGCACTCCATTGTGCCTGCGTCTGATGGCAAAGCCCCTACCTGTCTCAAATCTCGTCAGTCGGCTATGATGCCCGCAAAACACCACAGCAGAATACAACATGCCGAATAACAATCATAAAGGCTATTTTGCTCTGCTCGCGTCCATCGGCGCCCTCGCCATTCTCAGTTCAACACTGTCGAAAACACCGGTGTTACCACTGTTCGCCCAGCACCTCGGCGCGACGCCGGCGGAGATCGGCTGGATCGTCATGGCCTCGACCATCCCGGGCATCCTCATCAGCTTTCCAGCGGGGGCGATTGCCGACCGTATCGGCACGCGACGCCTGCTGATCGCTGCGTTATTGATTTTCGCCAGCGCGCCATTGCTCTATCTGGGGGTGACCAGCCCCTGGCAACTCATGCTGGTGCGTTTTTATCACGGCTTCGCCACGGCGGTCTTCGGCACCGTGGCCACCGCCGCCATCGCCGCGCGTTACACCCGGGAGCGTGCGGCACGGCTGTCCACTTACTCCTCCGCCACCATCGTCGGACGCTCCCTGGCGCCGTTTCTCGGGGGCGCGCTGATCTCCCTGGCCAGCTTTCACATGGTGTACGTTGCCTGCGCCGTGAGTGGCGCATTGGCCCTGGCCCTCGGTTTGTGGTTACCGCGGGACGCGCCTGCGGCGGAGTCATCACCCACCGCGCGCCGTGGATTTCGTCACAGCCTGCAACAGGTGTTGAGTGACCAGGGTATCGTCATCACCAGTCTGACCGAGGCGGCACAATACTTTGCGTTTGGCGCAGTGGAGGCGTTCCTCGCGGTCTACGCCCATCACTTGGGCCTGGACGCCTGGATCATCGGTATCATTCTGGGGGTGCAGCTGGTCAGCATCGTCCTGATCAAACCCCTCATGGGCGGCTTGTCGGACCGCGCCGGGCGTAAACCGGTTATCGTTGGAGGATTGTGGGTCGGGGCACTGAGTGTGGCACTGGTGCCGCTGGTGCAAGACCCTTACCTCCTCGCGGCGCTGAGTCTGGGTTTTGGTCTGGGATTCGCCGCCGTCACCTCTTCCACCACCGCCCTGGTCAGCGACCTGAGTCGGCAAAGCGCCCTGGGCTCGGCCATCGGCGTGTTGCGCACGGTCATGGACATCGGCCAGTCCGCCGGGCCGGCGGTCACCGGCCTGCTGATTGCCGCGTACGGCTACACCGTGGCCTTCGAAACCCTGGCTGGGGTGCTGCTGTTCGCCAGTGCCGGATTTTTCTTCGGCTTACGCAAAGTGGCGGCGCGTCCAATCTAAAGCGCCATCATCCACGCGCGTCCGATCAGAACGGCTCTTTCGTACCGTAGTAGGCCTTGGAATCACTGGTCCCCAGCGCATAGGCGAAATCGGCACGCAGCTCGATTTTCACGAAAGACCTCAGCTTCAGCCGCAGGCTTATGCCAATACTGGTCTTGAGGTCGGAGAAATTGAGATCGCTATTGCTCGGGTAGGCATTACCGATATCCAGGAAGACGCCACCCAATAGCGGATAGTAACCAAACAACGGTGTTTGATACTCGACATTGAGGAGGAAAAAGGCGTTGCCGCTGATGCTGCCGCTGGGATAACCGCGCAAGCTCTTCGATCCACCGAGGGCGTAGGCGGGGCCGAAAAGCTGATCGCTGCCGAGGCCCAGCTGGACCTGCAGGTCCACCGTGCGATGCGGCTTACCGGACACCGGGTAGTAGCCGCGAAAGTAGAAAAGATGCCTGGTGAAATCGCTGTCCGAGCCGAGAAATGGCGCACCGTATGTGCCGTTGTAGCCATACACCTGGCCGTCGCGACTATATAAATAATCATGCACGTCGGTATGTTCCACCAGCGCGGTAATGCCCACGGCCGTGCCTTCCTTCAGATCTTGCGGCGCACCCGCGTACACGTCGTAAAACTGCTTGTGCCATGTCAGTCCGCTGCCGGTACGCCAGCCCACACCGGGTAGGTCCTGTTGCACCCAACGGTTTACCCCCAAGCCCGCGGTGCTCACTTCCGCTTGATAAATCTCCGGTGCCCCGGCGACTACCGAGCTCGCGGGCGTGCGCGTACGCGCAATGTTGAACTCGATGTCGTAAGGCGTGCCCCGTATGCGCGGATACGCATACTCCAGGCGCGATGTCGTGCTGAGATCGTCCGCGGTATCGACCTTTTCTGTCTCATAGGTCAGCTTGAGACGCTGGTTCAACCCGGCCAGGTTATCCATGCGCAACTGTGCACCCAGGGTAATGTTGTTATCCGCATCGCGGTTCAGCTTGGGGACGGGCAGGATGTAATATTTCTCTTTCACGGTGATCAGCAGGACGGTGCCGCCAGCCTCCTGCAAGAGACTGGCCGTCACCGACTTGTACAGGCCGAGATCCATGATCGCCTGGCGCGAGCGTTCGATCAGATATGGATTCGCCGGCCCACCGACCTTGACCAGCATCACCTGCAAAAATATCTCGGGACGCGTGGTCTTGTTGCCGTCAAAACGGATCTCGCTGATGGTATCCATCACCGGTGCGGGTGGATACTGGAGCTCGTCCTGCGCCAATACCAGGAACGGAAAATAGAGCACAAGAAAAAAGGGTAGACGCCAGATCACATTACTCCCGTATGCGTTTGTCCGGTATCTATAGCGGATTAGAAGGACGCCCCTGTCCGTAGGTAGACCTGATTGTCGCGACCCGCATTAAAGCCATGGGCGTAACCCAAACGCAGATTCAGACCAATATTATAGAACAATATGGTATCGGCGTTGGCCTCGATGCCGGCGCCGGTGAAGTAATGTTCGGGTCTGTCGCCTGTATCCCAGGCGCTGCCCGCATCGATAAACACGTTACCAAAGACCTGATGTAGGGCCAACGGCGGCGCCATGATGCCACGCTCGACACGCCGGACCGGGAAACGCCACTCCAGCGAGGACAGCGCCATACGCCGGCCCGTCAGGCCTGTTCGCCCCGGAGAATAGCCACGCAGCGCGTAGTCACGCTGGTTGAAGGTGGAGGAGAAATCCAGACCCGCCAGCAACGGCGGTGCAAACTGTGCGCTACGGCTACCGCCCAGACGAAACGGCCGCGGCTGTCCGGTTCCCCAGCCACCCGCCAGACGCAGCGCCACGACATGCTCGTTACCGAGCGCAACAAACTCACGCCAATCGAGCGTATACACCTCGCCGGTGTAGTCGCTCGCACCCAGCACATCGCTGTTCTCGGACACGAGTTGTACGTGCCGCCCGTTGCTGCGGCTGATGGAAAATGGATAGCGCCGCGTGGAATCGAACACCAGGGCCAGCCCCAGGATATTATCCGTGAAGTCCGGCAGCGCGGACGCGCCGCTGGCGACCCAGCCATCGGTGTCTTTCACCTGCAGCGCCGAGGTATGCAGCGACCAACGGTGGTTGTAGGTCAACCAGGGCAGTATCACTTCCGCCTGGAAGGTGTCGGAGCGGCGCACGCGCAGCGGCTCATCGTTGCTGTCGAGGTCGATGCTGTTGTAACGCGCGCTACGCAGTTTAAGAATGGGAAACCAGCGGTCGTAGACATAGTTCAGGTCGCCCACCAGCCAATCGTTATGAAAATCATAGGCCAGGTCGGCGGCATAGATGTGGCGCTCGAGGGGATCGGAGGCGCTCGTCACCACTCCCAGTTCCGTTCGACCGGTCTCCACCGCGACGTGCGGCAGCCACCAGCGCGGACGCAGGCCGGAATAAGGCGAATACTTTTCCAGCGTGATATCTGCCCGCGGCGCCGGGCCCGGTACCGGTGCCTCCACCGTCGCGGGCGGAGGGACGGACAGCGGCACTTCCTTGATCACCTCCATGCGGTACAGGTCAAATCCGTTCACACCCACACCGGTGTAATACAACGGGCTTTGCGCCGTGGCCTGCGAGGGACGGAAGCCGCCGCCCTCCAGGTTGGTCAGTGTGGTGATGCGGCGGTCGGCGAGGTGCATGCGTCGCACGTTATAAACACCGCCGTGATCCGACACGAACAGAATGGAAGCGCCGTCGGCGCTGAACTGCGGGTGCGCCTCGATCGCCTTGTCCTGGGTCAGTGCTGTCCACTGACGGCTCGCCAGGGAAAACAACTCCAGATTCCAGCCGTTCACGGGGCGCCATACCGACGCCACCAGGGTTTTACCGTCCGGTGACCAACTGATATCCGCGACAACTTCAGAATCCACGCCGTTCCACAAGGTCTGCAACGGCTTGCCCTCGGGGGTCAACAGCAGCAGATGACTCACGCCGAGGGCCTCACGCGCCGCGGCGATGCTTTTGCCGTCCGGACTCCAGGCGGCAAAGTGGTAGCGTCCACCATGGGTGAGGCGTCGGGTACGACCGCTCTGCATGTCGACACGATAGAGGTCGTAATAAAAACTTGCGTTGTTCAACACCTCCGGCTGGACCAGCAGTATGCCGGCGCCTTCATGCACGTCGAAGCGCGCGGAGGTGTGCACATCCACCAGGTGTTCCGCCTGGTTCTGACCCGGCCGCTGGACCATCAAGGCCGGTTCGGATTTCCCATCCGCACGCAGATAAAAGAGTGTGCCATCGGCCAGCACACGCGACGCGCCGGTGTAATAACCGTGCTGCGTGATGCGCTTCCCCTGGCGCACACCACGCGCCTGGATCTCCGCCAGCTGGTCAGCGTATTTCTTGCCGACATACTGGTCAAACTCCGGCCACAACTGCGTCATGCCCTTACCCAAAACACGCCGGCTGTTGCTGTTGACGAAAAACGGAATGATATTCTTGCTGTAGTTCTCCACCAACTGGGGAATTTTCTGCGGGCCCTGGCGGTCGGCGATAAAATTGTGGAACTGGACACCATACAGATACGGCGTGGATCCCCCCGGCCAGGTGGCGATCGACTGATTGACCTGGGAAATGGGCTTGATGCCGTTGCGTGACTCCTCGCGCATCAACATATCGAAATAAGCACTTTGACCACGCCCATGACCGTGCTGCACATCGGTCTCGACATAGGTCGCGATGCCTTCGATCAGCCAGGTCGGCTGGAAAACGTTAGGGAACAGCAAAAAGTTGCGCCCGAAAATATTACGCAGGAAACGCGGTGCGCCGCGCGCCTTGTCCAGATGCAGGATGTGCACATATTCGTGGGTGATGACTGTCTCCAGCCAGCCACCGTGATCCTCCAGGCCGTTGATGTTATCCGGTGGGTTGACGAAAATATTGATGCGGTCTGCCGGAAACACCTGGGCATAGCCATTCGACAGGTCGATACCATCGGTCAGAACGATGTCCGTGGGCTCCACCGGACTCCAGTTAAGTTGCTGGCTGAGGCGTGCATGCGCCCGTTCCGCAATGTCGATACTGGTGCGCGCCAGTTGTTCTTCGCCATCGTGGAAGTGCACCACAAAATGCGGACTGCGCAAGGAATTCCACGTCAACGACGGATCATGGCTGATGCCGGCATAGACCGCCGGACTGCACCCCAAAAACCAGACCAACACGCCCATAACCAGACGCGCACAACCCCACCACCGAATCAATATCATTGTTGACGTACCAAGTGTAGCTGTAGACGGTTATTTCTTTTTGGAATAATGACGTAGTGCTTGTCCTACATACACTTGTCGTGGCCGGTCGATGCCGTGCCCCGAATCCTTATGCAATTCCAACCAATGGCTTACCCAGCCCGCGGTGCGCGCCACGGCAAAGATGGCGGTAAACATGTTCATGGGCAGCCCCATGGCGCGCAGTAATATGCCCGAATAAAAATCCACGTTGGGATACAGCTTGCGCTCGATGAAATACGGGTCTTGCAGCGCAATCTCCTCCAGCTTCACCGCCACCTCCAGCAGCGGATCGTTGACACCCAGGTGCTCCAGCACTTCACGCGCACTCTCCTGCATGACGCGCGAGCGCGGGTCGAAATTCTTGTAGATGCGGTGACCGAAGCCCATCAGGCGGAACGAGTCGTTCTTGTCCTTGGCGCGGGCGATGGCCTTGGGAATATTTTCCACCGTGCCGATCTCCGTCAGCATCTTCAGCACCGCTTCGTTGGCACCGCCGTGCGCCGGGCCCCACAGGCTGGCGATGCCCGCGGCGATACAGGCGAAGGGATTGGCGCCGGAGGACGCGGCGATGCGTACGGTGGAGGTCGAGGCGTTCTGTTCGTGGTCGGCGTGCAGGATCAATATGCGATCGATGGCGCGCGCCACCACCGGATTCACTATGTATTCGCTGTTCGGCAGACCGAACAGCATCTGGATGAAATTGGAGGCGTAGTCCAGGCCGTTGTTGGGATAACGCTGGGGACGACCGGTGCTGTAGGTAAAGCTGGCGGCGGCGATGGTCGGGATCTTGGCGATCAGGCGGATGGCGGCCAGTTCGCGCTCCTGCTGGTTATTCAGGTTCATGACTTCATGATAAAACGCCGACAAGGCCCCCACCACACCGACCATTACCGCCATGGGATGGGCATCGCGGCGGAAACCGCGATAGAAGTTCAGCACCTGCTCGTGCAGCAGGTTGTGCTGGTGGATAGTCGCTTGGTATTCGGAGAATTGTTTCGTGCTGGGCATTTCGCCATACATCAGCAGGTAGGCGACCTCGAGAAAGTTGCTCTTCTCCGCCAGCTCCTCGATCGGATAGCCGCGATACAACAACACTCCCGCATCCCCGTCCACAAAGGTGATGGCGCTCAGGCAGGAAGCGGTGGAGCGGAATCCCGGATCGTAGGCCAACAGGCCATGGCGGGCATACAGGGTCTGGATGTCGATGGCGGGCGGGCCCATCACGCCTTCCAGGATGGGCAGACTGCTCTCCCCCGCCGTCTCCGAGACGACGGCATTGACGTATTTCTTGCTGGCCATTGCGTTTATTCCCTCCGGTTTCCATCGCCGCTTTCAGCGGCTTGTCCGCTGCCATGCTTTGTTACGCATTATTTATAAATTGAACTTCTGTGTCCGACATCCAATATCCACACCAACAGCTTATCGTCTTCAATTTCATAAACAATGCGATATGTACCAACCCTCGTTCTGTATGCATTTTGCTCTCCAACAAGCTTTTTTGTATCTGGACCTCTGGGCGTAGAACGAAGATAGTTAAGTTTTTGATCTACACGAGTCCTCACATCTCCGGGCAATTTTTTATACGCTTTTTCAGCCTTTTTGCTGAATTTAATTTCGTACATTACGCTTATCATCCCTCTTGCCTGTTACTCCTTTGCCAAGCTCCCATTTAGCCATTTCTTCATTTGATGAACGTTTTTACTCTTCCTTTTGCCTTTTGATTTCTTGCGCATCTTCAATATCTTCCAGCAGATCTTTTTTCATTTCTCTTTCTCCCCTGAGTTATGAAATTCATCAACAGTTTTTCTATCAATGCGATTTTCTTCCTCTTCAACTTTTTGAAGGAAAAATTCATATGCATCCTTAGTTATAATAACTCTCGATATATTGCCATCTTTATCTAAGACCCCAATATCCTCGTCTATTGGATCTCGCTCATTTATGAGATCAATCAAATTACGGCCAATCTTTTCCATATCGATAGTTTTCATTCCTTCTCCTTACGGTGGGGTGTCAGTATTTAATCCGCATATTAACGGACAGCCCCCGGCGCGGCCCCCGCCAACAAGCATCTCTTCGCCTCACACCGGCCTTAATCTAATGCATTCCAACGGGTCTGGCCATAGCAAGACCCCGGACCCCGACAACCTGCCCGACCCTTCCGCGCCATGCAACCCTTAATGAATATGATTCTGAGCCGCCAAGGCGTCAAGAACGCCAAGAAAAGCCCCTTTCACCTGAAAAAACTTGGTACCTTGGCGGTTAAAGACTTTATATCAAGGCTTAGCCACCGGCACGCCACCAGTCGGCGATCACGCGCCCGATATGGGGATGGGCCAGATATCCGTACGAGCGGTGCACATTGAGTCCGTCTTGGTTGCGAAAATAGGTATATAAGTCCGCGTGCATATCGTCGATGGATTCGGTCAGACCTAGCTCCACCATAGGGGCAAAATCATCCTGCAGGGCGTGATCCAGCGCCGTCAGGTCCCCCCGGGCCGCGGCGTTTTTCCAGCGTCGGATATTCCCCGGGAAACGTCGGCTCGGTGCCTCACGAAAACCCACCAGGCGGTCCTGGACAAAATGCATGCCTAAGGGGCTGCCGAGGGTCAGAAACAGATCGATACGTCCGGGGTTTTGTTCGCCATGCCACAGTTCCCACAAGGCGTCGTAGGCGATAACGGAGCCCAGGCTATGGCTGATGATCATCACCCGATCACCCTCGGCAAACATGCGGCGCAACGGTGCCTTGAGCAGTTCCCGCACCTGCTCGCCGATGCCTGCATGGTTGTTGAAGTAGCGCTCGGTCTCGCGGATCGTGCTTTTTACCGCCGCATCGGGCATCAGCGCGATCAGGAACGGAAACATATCGGCCAGGGTGTACAACCATCGCGCCCTGCGACGCCGCCAATTCAAGGCCTCACGTACATCCTGCGGGTCGGGACCGGGCTTTTCCAGCAACGCGTCGATCCAGGGGATGTCATCCTCGACCGCCTTGATCTGACGGTAATAGAGGCCATTCCAGGCCACAAGGTGAAAACTGTCCGGCGCGGCGCACAGTGAGGCAAACAAATCAGGATCCGCGTGCCGCACGCCCCCCAGGAGACAACGCCACAACAAGGCCCGATGCTCCGCCGGCAGGGGCTTGGGGTTCTTGCCGGGGACGAAAATAATCCTGTTACGCGGTGGGGCCACCTGCATGTCTTCCTGTTGGTTGCTGTTAAAGGGACAGCGCCGATTGTAAACTGATTATGCGATTTTGCGTCAGTCACACCCCATAACCGATACAACCCAAGGATTCCATCATGCAAAACCCACGGCGCAAAATTCTGGTGCTGGGTCACGGGGAAATGGGTCACGCCATGCAGCATCTGCTGGGCGAGCGGCACGATCTCATCATCTGGCAACGCACACCCCGGGACGGCAGCCGGCCGGTTGCACCGGAAAGTCTGGTGGCGCAGTGCCAGGTCGTTCTCTTCTGCCTACCGACACCACCGCACTTTGACCTGCTGAATCGCCTGCGTCCGATGTTGTCGCAGCACACCTTATGTCTCAGCATCGCCAAAGGGCTGGACGAACAGGGACGCACACCGGCGGATGTGTTCAACCAGGTCCTGGGGACGACGCTACCCAACGGCGTGTTATACGGCCCCATGATTGCGGAGGAAGTCCGCGCTGGCAAACCGGCCTTCGCGGAGCTCGCGCTGAACGACAACCAGTACTGGCAGCAAGCGGCAGCGCTTTTTCGTGGCAGCAACCTGCACATCGAGCCATCGCCGGATCGCGTCGGCATCGCCTGGTCGGCGGTCCTGAAGAATGTCTATGCCATTCTGTTCGGCGTGGCCGATGAACTTAAGCTGGGTGACAATATGCGCGGACACCTGGCGGTCGGCGCGCTGCGCGAAATCTGCACGATCGTGACACACGTCGGCGGCCAGGCCGCCACGCCCTATAAACTCGCGGGCCTGGGTGACCTGATCACCACCGCCACCAGCGCCGGCTCGCACCACCACGAACTCGGACGCTTGCTGGTGCGCGGCCAGCACGACGCGATTCGTGGCGAGGGTATCCACACGTTGCAGATCCTGCGCGGCGCGCCCTGGTTCGCGTCCGCCACATTGCCCCTGTTGCATCTGGTCGACCGGTGCGTGCGCGATCCCAACGGCATCCGGCGCACCCTGCAGGGCTATCTTGCGCAGCTTGATCTACCGGCGTGATGGAGTGCGGCGGCTCACTCCCGCACTCCAAAGAATGTTAGTCGTGGCACCCGGGCTCAGGTAGAATAAGCGGCCCGGGACACCCGCAATATCGTAAACGCCCTTGTCAGAACTGAATCCCCGACAGAAAGAAGCCGTACGCTACATCAGCGGTCCGCTGCTGGTGCTGGCCGGCGCCGGCAGTGGCACCCGTCACGGCATCGAGCGCATCCTGCGCTACGCCTTCGAGGTGGCGAAACAACGGCCGCGCCGGCTGCTGGCCAGCGCGACCAAGTCGAACGCGATGCGGCACTCGATGGTGCTGTGGGACGAGGTCGTGGAGGCCGTCGCCCCCGAGTACCCGTCGGTGACCGTGCGCCGGTACCATGTGGACGCCCTGGCGGCGCGCATGGTCAACCATCCCGAGACGCTCGACGTGATCGTCGCC
>JANNJF010000204.1:0-3599 GCA_031405715.1 Gammaproteobacteria bacterium
CCAGGAGATCCAACGCCTCATCGGCCGTTCGCTGCGTGCCGCCACCGATCTCAAACAACTGGGCGAGCGCACCCTGACGGTGGATTGCGACGTGATCCAGGCGGATGGCGGCACGCGCACGGCGTCCATCACCGGCGCCTGTGTCGCGCTGCACGATGCCCTGGGTGTGCTCAAGGCCAAGGGCCTGTTGAAGACCAACCCCCTGAGCAATCTCGTGGCCTCGGTCTCCGTCGGCATGTTCAACGGCCAGCCGGTGCTCGACCTCGATTACGCGGAAGACTCCAACGCCGAGACCGATATGAATTTTGTCATGAACGATGCCGGCGGCTTCATCGAGATCCAGGGGACGGCGGAGGGCAAGACCTTCAGCCTGGAGGAAATGCAGGCGATGACCTCCCTGGCGCGCAGCGGTATCACACAACTCATCGGGCTGCAGCGCGCCGCGTTGGACCTGGCTGAATGACCAAGCCACACCCGGAGCGCATCGTGCTGGCGAGCAACAACCCCGGCAAGGTACGCGAGTTCAGTCTGCTGCTCGCCGGCCTGCACTGCACGGTGCTGCCGCAAGCGGCGTTCGACATGCTCGAGGTCGAGGAAACCGGTCTCACCTTCGTGGAAAACGCCATCCTCAAGGCACGCAATGCGGCGCAGCATGCCGGCCTGCCGGCCATCGCCGATGACTCCGGCCTCGAAGTCGACGCACTGAAGGGCGCACCGGGCATCTATTCGGCGCGCTATGCCGGCCGTGGTGCCTCCGATGACGCCAATCTGCAAAAGCTGCTGGCCGATATTCAGGACGTGGCGGAGTCTGAGCGCAGCGCGCGTTTCCAATGCGTGCTGGTGTATATGCGCCATGCCCTCGATCCCACTCCGATTATCTGCCAGGGCACTTGGGAAGGTCGCTTGTTGCACGCAGCGCGCGGCACGAATGGTTTTGGTTACGATCCGATTTTTTATGTGCCTACACACCGCTGCACCTCGGCGGAACTGCCACCGGAGGTCAAGAATCAGCTGAGCCACCGTGGCCAGGCCTTGCGCAAGCTGCTGGCGGCCCTGACACTGACGGCTGACTGAGGCCATCGTGGTCGTGCGGCACACATGGAGTGCGGCGGCTTGCCGCCGCCTTTAATTAATATGGCTCTTAGGTAGGGCACTACACACTAGCTGGCTCTTAGGTAGGGCGCTACACATTAACGCAGGAGCAAGCCCCCGCTCTTCATGTGGCCAGTAGACAACCCGACGCGTCTCATCTACCCTGACCTTTCGGAAAACACGGTTCCAATCCATGCCGACAAAACGTCACGTTATAAACACACTGCTGATCGCAGCGGTGCTGCTGCTCCCCGTCGGCGTCGTGCACGCCGCCCAACCCATCCTAGCCCAGCTGCACTATCTGGATGGTGCAAAAACTAAATCCGTGCCGATACGCGAGCAAGCCGGCAGCGTTCCGTCCCCAGCCGCTGGCAAGCCACAGACCGTCTGGTTGCTGAGCGCCGGCGACACACGCAGCGGCGATGCGCCGCCGGCGGAGCGCATCATTCGCTTTTATCACACCGTCAACAACCAACCGGTGCTGCTCTGTAGCGTGCTGGTCAAATATTACCCACAAGACGGAAAATGGAAGCCGGCCTACCACATGCAAGATCGGATTGTGCTGATGCGCGACGGAACGAACTTTAAACCCATCCCCGCCGGCACGGGCGACATCGAACTGACGTTGACGATCGGCACCAGTCTGCCCAATGTGGACGGCTATTACAGCACCCTGCAATTCGGCCTGCCTTCCAAGGTCGTGGGCATCGACACCTGGGAAGTGAACTGACGCACACGGCAACACATTTTTATTCGCCGTGGCACCCCTTAACTCCAACTGTATCGCTGACAATGAACATCCGACTAGCGAGTATCAATGATGCGGAAACCATCAGCGCCCTGATATACGCCCTGACGGAAAAATACGTCGTGGCGGAATTTCCAGCGCACTCCGCTAACGCGCTGCTGGCCTCCATGCTGCCTGAAGGAATACGTAAACAGATGCACACTGGTTGCCGCTATCACGTTGCGGAGTTAGACGGCCAGGTCATCGGTGTTATCGGCATGAAGGACAACAAACATCTCTACCATCTGTTTGTCGCCGAGGCCCAGCACCGCAAAGGTATCGCACGCAGCCTGTGGCAAACGGCCATGACGACCTGCCGATCCGCGGGCTATACCGGCGGGTTCACCGTCAACTCCTCCCGGCATACGCAAGCGGTATACGAGCAATTCGGTTTCGTTGCGCAATCGGTGTCACGCAAACGCGACGGCGTGATATCGATACCAATGGTTTTGACGCCGGCACACTGACACCAAAACGCTGCTGCAGGTAGGCGCCCGCCACTGCAAATCCGGAGGCCCATGGACAAACCGGAACTTAGGCAAGAGCTGGAAGGCCTGGACGAACAAGCCCAGGAACTGGAACGTCTTGAACAACAAGCCGGTGTCTCCCAGACGATGAAGCTAACGCGCGCTGGGCGCGATTTTCCCCCAGGCGCCTTAGGTGAACACGCGACCCCCCAGGAATATGTTGCCGATGACTATGATTATCGCAGGGGCAAAACCCGGGATGCCTATTTCTCTATCGATGATGGGCAACTTAGAAAGCAGTTAGTCGCGTTGTCGAGAAAGATTGATAGTTGCCATCGCCAATCGACGGATGAACAAGTCAATGCAGCCGAGCACGAAGTCGCTATTGCCAATTCACAGGTCTACCGGCGGCCCTGGGGCAAGGCCGCGCTGCTCGGCCTTGCCCTGGTGGCGTTCGGCTATTGGGCCTCGCAGGTGCCAGGGGCCGTTGCCGGTGCTGTCGCGGCGGTCTTTCTGGGGCTGGGGGTTATCGCCAATGCACGTAACAATGCAAGACTAAGGCTGGCGCAAGCGACGCGCAGGTTAGAGCAGGCAAGAAAAGAGCAGGCCGACTATTCGCTCTTTCCGGAGGTGTTCAGCCTTATCGAAGAACAGTCAGGACAGCGGAACACCGATTTTGATATTGAATCCGCGTATCGCAACACCCTGCGCAGGCAGGAAAATACAATATAGGTGATCACTCACCTTGCCTGGCCCGGTGGAATATCATTCGTGTGTTTTGATTACTTGGGCGCTAACGGGAGAACAAGGGCATGACACCACGAAATACATTACCTCCGGGCCAGCGGGCAATCGACCACTTCCCGCGCTTCGGTCTTTTGAAATACGCGCGCCGCTTCAGAAAAGAATTCGATGCCTTGGAACTTCTTGTTACTGGAGACGTACGCAACGCCATTACTCTAACCGTCGATGATCTTAATGTGCTGCCGCATATCCGGCAAGCGAGCGATTTTCATTGTGTCACGACCTGGTCGAGACTCGGGCTGCTTTGGGGCGGGGTTCGATTCTCTGATTTCTACAGATTGATCGTGCAACCCAAAGCGCAGCCATCGAATGATGCACAGTGGGTGATCTTCCGCAGCCAGGATGGATTCCGCACCTGTCTCCCCCTGGCCGATCTTATGTCGGACGATGTACTGCTCGCCGACACCCTGGGGAGTTCAGCGCTGCCCGCCAAACACGGGGCACCGCTG
>JANNJF010000205.1:0-3172 GCA_031405715.1 Gammaproteobacteria bacterium
GGTTTTCTTCAGCATCGTCATCAGCCTGTTCCCCCTGGGCGTGGGACCGG
Organism: Gammaproteobacteria bacterium; assembly: GCA_031405715.1. Classification (GTDB taxonomy): domain Bacteria; phylum Pseudomonadota; class Gammaproteobacteria; order Acidiferrobacterales; family UBA6901; genus JANNJF01. Next base: position 51 of record JANNJF010000205.1, read on the forward strand.
AGCCGACCTTGTTACGCACCCTGGCGCCGGGGGTGTTGTGGGTGGCCGCCCTGCTCGCCACCATGCTGTCCTTGGGAAGGCTGTTTGCCAGCGACTACGACGACGGTACCCTGGAACAGATGCTGTTGAGTCCGCAGCCATTGACCGCCATCGTCGCGCCAAAAATCCTCGCCCACTGGGTCACCACGGGACTACCGTTGGTCTTGCTGAGTCCGGTGCTGGCGATCCAGCTGCAACTGCCCGTGGCGGCCATGCCGACCCTGATTATCGCCCTGTTATTGGGCACGCCGGTACTGAGCCTGCTGGGCAGTGTCGGCGCGGCCCTGACCCTGGGGCTGCGGGGCGGCGGGGTGCTGGTGTCCTTGCTGGTGTTGCCGTTGTATACTCCGATCCTGATTTTTGGCGCCGGCGCGGTCGCTGCCAGCGCCACCGGGCAGAACCCGGAGGCATACCTGTCCCTGTTAGGAGCCTTTTTAATAATGGCACTCGGTTTCGTCCCCTTCGCGACCGCCGCCGCCCTGCGCATCTCTCTCGACTGAACTCCCATGAACATCATCAACTATAAATACGCCGCGCCGCGCAATTTCTACCGCCTAGCCGGGGTCCTGACCCCCTGGTTTGCCGTGATCACCGCCGCCCTGCTCGGCATCGGTCTCTATTTCGGCCTGTTTGTCGCCCCGGCGGATTATCAGCAGGGGGAGAGCTATCGCATCATGTTTGTGCACGTGCCCGCCGCCTGGATGTCCATGTTTGTCTATATGATACTGGCGGGGTCCGGCGCCGTCGGCCTGATCTGGAACATCAAACTGGCGGATATGCTGGCCACGGTCAGTGCCCCCATCGGCGCTTCCTTCACCTTTCTCGCCCTGGTCACCGGCTCCCTCTGGGGCAAACCCATGTGGGGTACTTGGTGGGCCTGGGACGCGCGCCTCACCTCGGAACTGCTGTTGTTCTTCCTTTATATTGGTTTTATGGCCCTGCAGGCGGCCATCGACGACCCGCGGCGCGCCTCCCGTGCCGGCGCCCTGCTGGCGCTGGTGGGCGTGCTCAACATCCCGGTGATACATTTTTCCGTGCAATGGTGGAACACTTTGCACCAGCCGGCGTCTATAAGTGCGATCAACAAAATCGGCGCGCCGGCGATCCACCCCAGCATGCTCTACCCACTGTTGATCATGGCGCTGGCCTTCACCCTGTTTTATTTCACCGTGGCGCTGATGCGCATGCGCGCCGAAATACTGCAACGTGAGCGCCACACCGCCTGGGTGGCCGAGATTGTCGGAGGCGAGGCATGAACTGGTCGGAATTTTTTGCCATGGGCGGTTATGGGTTGTATGTCTGGGGCTCCTACGGCTGCGCCGCCCTGGTGCTGGTGGGCAACGTGGTCAGCGCCCACTACAAACACAAGACGACATTGAAAATGCTGCGGGACTATTCCCGTCTGGACGAGGCAGGTACCAAATGAAGCCACGCTACAAAAAACTGATGCTGGTCGTTGCCGGTGTCTCGATCTTCACCGTCGCCGGCCTGCTGGTGCTGAACGCCTTCAGCAACAATCTGGTGTACTTCTTCAGTCCGAGCGAAATCCTGGAAGGCAAGGCCCCCACCAGTGGCACCTTCCGCGTAGGCGGGCTGGTGGAAAAAGGCAGCGTGAAGAAAAGCGCCGACGGTCTGAAGGTGGACTTCACCGTCACTGATATGCAGAAAAGCATGTCCATCCATTACGAAGGCATCCTGCCGGACCTGTTCAAAGAGGGTCAGGGCGTCGTGGCGCAAGGACGTTTCGGCGATAACCAACTCTTCATCGCCGACCAGGTGCTGGCGAAACACGACGAAAATTACATGCCACCCGAGGTGGCCAAGAGCCTGAAACCCAAGGTAGAGACACCCGAGACCGCCGCCCCCTTACCGCCGCCCCGCCCCCTGGGCGCCAAGGGCGAGACGAATACCTCTAACCTATGAAAAAATTTCTTATTCCCATCGGTATCTTTGCGGTACTGGGCTATTTGTTGTATTACGGTCTGCGGCTCGATCCACGCAAGATACCCTCACCCCTGGTGAACAAACCGTTGCCGGCCTTCAGCCTGCCCAGCCTCGACAACCCGGACAAAATACTGACCAATGCCGACCTGCGCGGACGCGTAGTGATGGTCAACGTCTGGGCCTCCTGGTGTGTCGCGTGCAAGGAAGAACATCCGGTGCTGCTGGAAGTCGCGGCCCGCAAACACGTCGCCATCGTCGGACTCAACTACAAAGACACCCGTGTCGATGCGCTGAACGTCCTGCGCGGCCATGGCAACCCCTACGACAGCGTGCTCGTGGATGCCAGTGGCCGCACCGGTATCGACTGGGGAGTGTATGGTGTGCCGGAAAGCTTCATCGTGGATAAGCAAGGCATCATCCGCTACAAACAGATCGGCCCCATTACCCCCGAGGTGTGGGATAAGACCCTGTGGCCCTTGATCCGGAGTCTGTCTTAAGCTCGCCGGCACACGGTAAAAAAAATTACGCAACGTAAACGCCGACAGGACAACGACCAGCACGGGCACCGTCCCGGCATGCCCTGGCCCACTGGCCAGTGCCTATTTTATAGGCAATTCATACCACAGATGCCCTGCTTGCCGAGGGGCCATCGGGGCTTGGTGGGGCCAATGGCCCGCAACCCCTGGATTTAGATTCATTCTATTGCCTAACTCAGCAGCGACCCTTCCCACAGGCAGATGGCGTCACCCCTCCCCGTTCATCCGCCGTAGGCTACTGCTCAAGCCGCTCAATACATTGATGTCATGAATAATCAACTATAATCCAAACGTGATACGGACTGTCTCTGGGGTGAGTTCAAGTTAGGCCATGGATGCATCGAGACCTGTTACTGACTGGTAATCGACCAATAAGCTTCAGTCCATGCGCCAAAAGCAACCAGCACACCAACAATTCCCATGGTACGGAAGCCCCACCCTCCGCCTCACCCGTTGCGCGAGCGAGCTTTAAAGATGACCGAAGCCCTAAACACTGATATTAGAGCCAATGCGACGACCCAGTCCGTTCGCCCCAAACACAAGCCCGCGATAGAACGGCGACGCCTGATGCTGCCCTTGACCGCCCTGCTGGTCATCGGCGCC
>JANNJF010000206.1:0-1022 GCA_031405715.1 Gammaproteobacteria bacterium
GGAGAGGGTTAGGGTGAGGGGGAATCTTCGGCCTTGCCCCTCATCCTGTCCTTCTCCCCAGGGGAGAAGGGACCCTGGGTTTGAACGTAAGGGATGGACACATGGCACTATATTAAGTAATAAGTAACCAGGGCGGAGGGCGCAGTATGACTGGCGCTAGCGGTCATACGGAAAGACTTATTTGATAGAGTGCTAGTCGTGAACGCATGTCCGCAATGGTCGTCCTCCGAGGCGGCGACAGGCCAATGGGTCTGATGGTGATTCTTCAAAAATAAGTATCTATTGATAACGTCGAGAGATTGGTTATGATCCCATTACAAATGTTGCAAATATCCACATGGGCAACATCGACCTCGCCGTCGATACAGGGCGACTTGGTGGCTGATTCGGCTTGGGCAACATCCAGTCTTTCCGCAGGTAGGCGACATATATTAAAAATAACGCCGACCGACGCTGGTCTTGGATGGGAGGAGCGCGCTGTCATGAAACGCATACTACTATTACACGTGGCGGTGCTTGCGGTTGCGCTCACTGCCTGTTCCGTCGGACCCATGGCTGTGCGGGCCTCCCTGCCCATCATGGAAGGCGGTCTGGCCGCCATGAACCGCGAAACCGATCTCACCTTGGCGGGCATGGCGATCCCGGCCAACATCAAAATGCTCGAAGGCATGATCGAGATCGAGGCCAGCAATCCCATACTGTTGACCTATGCCGCCCAAGGGCTCTATGCGTATGCCTACGGTTTTGTGGAGGGGGGCGACAGCGCGCGCGCCTCGGCGCTGTATCTGCGCGGCCTGCGCTATGCGGAGCGCGGACTGCAATTGGCCGGCCTCAAGGTTGACCTGATGCACTCTCGCCAGGAGGACCTGGAGCAGGCCGTGAGCCGGCTGGGCAAAGGGGCGGTGCCGGAGCTGTTCTGGGGTGCCTCGAATCTCGCCCGCTGGGTATATCTCAATCGCAGCGACCCGCAGGCCATCGCGCACATCGGTGAACACCGTGGCCTCGTGCCACAGAGCCGCACC
>JANNJF010000207.1:0-6809 GCA_031405715.1 Gammaproteobacteria bacterium
GCCTGCTGTTGTCACGCGACAAGGCCTTGTCGAAAAAACTGCTCACCTACCATCACATCAATGTGCCGGATTTCATGGTCTTCCCCTACGGCAAGAAACTCGGCCGCCTGCGGCGCCTGCGCTTCCCCATGATCGTGAAATCCCTCATCGAAGAGGGCTCGGTCGGCATCGCCCAGGCGTCGCACGTGGAGAATGAAGCGCAATTACGCGAGCGCGTGGTCATGCTGCAGGAGAAGACCCGGGGCGCCGTCATTGCCGAACAATATATCGAGGGGCGCGAACTGTACGTCACAGTGCTGGGCAATACACGCCTCGATGTCCTGCCGTTTCGCGAACTGGTCTTCGACAAGGTCGACGAAGGCCTGCCGCGCATGGCGACCTACAAGGTCAAGTGGGATAAGGAATATCGCGACCGCTGGGGCATCGATTATCAGTCGGTGCGTAACCTGCCGGCGGGCATGACCGAACGTATTACCAAGTTATGCAAACGCGCCTACCGCATCCTGGACCTGAGCGGTTATGCACGCCTGGATCTGCGCCTGACGCGCGACGGTCTGATCCACATCCTCGAGGCCAATCCCAACCCAGGCATCGCGCACACCGACGAATGCGCCGCGTCGGCACTCAAGGCCGGCATCCACTACGAGGAACTGATCCAGCGTATCCTCAACCTCGGACTCAAGGCCGGCCGGGCATCGCTCATCTAACCGGCCGGCCGATCAACAGGAACCACCGTATGACTGAAGACACCTTACCTACAGACCGTCAACCCACGCTGCGCGTGGTGCCGATGCCGGCGGACGCCAATGCCTTGGGCGATATCTTCGGCGGCTGGATCATGTCCCAGGTGGACATTGCCGGCGGTGTGGTCGCCGCCCGCCGCGCGCAGGGACGCGTCGTCACGGTGGCGGTCAACGCCTTCCAGTTCAAGAAACCGGTGTTCGTCGGCGACGTGGTGAGTTTCTATGCCGAGGTGATCAACGTCGGACACACCTCGTTGACCATCGATGTCATCGTCTATGCCGAGCGTGGATTGCTGGGCGCCGGCGCGCCCGGTGGCGTGGTCATGGTCACGGATGCCACGCTGACCTATGTGGCCATCGACAGTAGTGGTGGGAAACGGCCTGTGCCCCAGCTGTTGTTGTAGGGTGGGCATCGCCCACCAATCCAGGCCGACCTACGCCGCGTAGGGTGGGCAATGCCCACCCTACAAAACCCGGGATACATCGGAATTCCTCGGAAATCCCTGGCAAAGAGTGAGACTGGGACGGAAATCCGCGGCCCCGCAACACGCCTTGATGTGCGCACTATCGCCCCCCATATTCAGCATCGACCGCACCACGGAGCGTCCATATGGAAACCACACGACCCGCCGCCGTCGCCGGACTGTTCTACCCCGCTGACGCCACGCAACTCACGCAGTTGATCACAACGCTGTTGCAAGATGCGGCGCCAAAGTCCGCGACACCGCCACCCAAGGCCCTGATCGCCCCGCATGCCGGTTATATTTATTCCGGCCCCATCGCCGCGAGCGCCTACGCGCCGTTGAAAGCGGCGGCCGACCGCATCAAACGGGTGATCCTGCTCGGACCGGTACACCGCGTGCCGGTGCGTGGCCTGGCCCTGCCCGGAACAGAAAGTTTTACCACGCCTCTCGGCATCGTCCCGGTCGACGCCCAAGCGGTGGCGGCTATCCGCCACCTGCCGCAGGTCCTCACCAGCGCCCGCGCCCACGCCGAGGAACACTCCCTCGAAGTCCACCTGCCGTTTCTGCAGCGGGTATTAAACGACTTCAGCCTGTTACCCCTGGCGGTCGGCGACGCTACGGCGGAGGAAGTGGCGGAAGTATTGAATCTGCTCTGGGGCGGACCCGAAACACTCATTGTCATCAGCTCGGATTTGTCGCACTACCTACCCTATGCGCTAGCACGCGTCATGGATGCCGACACCAGCGCGGCCATCACAGCCCTGACACAGCGGCCGATCCGCCACGAGCAGGCCTGCGGCGGCACACCGATCAATGGCCTGCTGCTGGCGGCGCGCCAACATGGGCTGCAGCCACGGCTATTGGATCTGCGCAATTCCGGCGACACCGCCGGCGACCGTGACCGGGTGGTCGGCTACGGGGCATTCGCCTTCACCGAAGGAGTCAACCCATGAGCACGCAGCGCGGCACCACATTGCTGACCCTGGCACGCAACGCCATCGCGCAGGACCTGGGCGTGCGGCCACAGGCGTGTGCCGAGGCCGCCTGGCTGGAGAGTCCCGGGGCGTGTTTCGTGACGCTGACGCAAAACGGTGAACTGCGCGGCTGTATCGGCAGTCTCGAGGCCAGCCGTCCGCTGCGCGCGGATGTCCAGGCCAACGCGCGGGCGGCGGCCTTTCGCGATCCGCGTTTCTCACCACTGACGCTGGAAGACTACCAAACCGTGCAGGTCGAGGTGTCCGTACTATCACCGGCCGTGCCCCTACGCTTCGACTCGGAACAGCATGCCCTGACGCAGTTGCGTCCGGGTATCGACGGCATCGTTCTGGAATACGGTCGACTGCGCAGCACCTTCCTGCCGCAGGTGTGGGCACAGCTGCCGGAGCCGCATACCTTTATGGCCTACCTGAAACAAAAGGCCGGATTAAGCGCCGACTTCTGGCACGCCGACCTGAAACTGTCGCGCTATAGCGTGGAAAAATGGTGTGAACGCGACCGTAACGCGACTCAACGGGTGCAACCATGAGCGACGTTCCCTACAAAGCACGCTGGTGGCACATGCTCGACGACGGCCGCATGCAGTGCGATCTGTGTCCACGCGACTGCAAGCTGCACGCAGGTCAACGCGGCGCGTGTTTTGTACGCCAGCGCATCGGCGACGAAATGATCCTCACCACCTACGGGCGTTCGTCCGGGTTCTGCATCGACCCGATCGAGAAGAAACCCCTCAACCACTTCTATCCCGGTTCGAGCGTGCTGTCCTTCGGCACCGCCGGCTGCAATCTTGCCTGCAAGTTCTGCCAGAACTGGGACATCAGCAAATCGAAAGACTTCGATCGCCTGGCGGATCAGGCGTCGCCGCAGGAGATCGCCACGGCCGCCCGGAAATCCGGCTGCAAGAGTGTCGCCTTCACCTACAACGACCCCACTATCTTCGCCGAATACGCCATGGATGTGGCGGATGCCTGTCATGCACACGGGACCAAGACGGTCGCCGTCACCGCCGGGTACATGCACGCGCAGCCGCGCCGCGAATTCTACGCCAAAATGGATGCGGCGAATGTCGACCTGAAGGCCTTCAGTGATGAGTTTTATTTCAAGCTCACCGGCGCGCACCTGCAGCCGGTGCTGGACACCCTGATCTACCTGCGACACGAGACTGACGTCTGGTTGGAAATCACCACACTGCTGATACCGGGGAAAAATGATTCCGATGCGGAACTCACCGGCATGAGCGAATGGATCGCCACACACCTCGGCGACAGCGTGCCGCTGCATTTCAGCGCCTTCCACCCGGACTACAAGATGCGCGACATCCCGGCCACACCCATGCAGACCTTAAACCGCGCACGCGACATCGCGCTCAACGCCGGCCTGAAGTACGTCTACACCGGCAATGTGCACGACCGCACCGGCGGCACGACCTTCTGTCCCGCGTGCCATGAAGCGCTGATCGTGCGCGACTGGTACAAGATCGAAAAATACCATTTGACGGACGACGGCCGTTGTCCTGAATGCGATACCCGCGTCGCCGGCCGCTTCGAACACTTCACCAATCAGTTTGGCAACCGCCGCATGCCCATAGCAATACGCCACCAGAGCGCCTGACGAGAGACGGAGGTCCCATGGAAAACCCCGGCAGAGAAACAGCGGTCCAGGTTGACGCTGACGGTGTGGACCTCGAAGGCGCGCTGGTGGTGCCACCTGCTGCATCGGGGGTTGTACTCTTCGCCCACGGCAGCGGTAGTAGCCGCCTCAGCCCGCGCAACAATTTCGTTGCACGCATATTGCAAAAGGCAGGACTCGCTACGCTGCTGATCGATCTGCTGACACGCAGCGAAGACCGCGAATACGCCACGCGCTTCGATATTCCCCTGCTGACGCAACGTTTGCTGGCCACGACCCGCTGGCTGCAACAGCAACCCGCGACCGGCGCCCTGCCCATCGGCTACTTTGGCGCCAGCACCGGCGCAGCGGCGGCACTGCAGGCGGCCGCCGTCGCCGATAGTAGGGTGGCCGCGGTGGTGTCGCGCGGCGGGCGTCCGGATCTGGCGGGGGAGGACGCGCTCAACGCCGTGTCTGCACCCACCCTGCTGATCGTCGGCGGTCATGACGACGTGGTGATCGAGCTGAACCGGCAGGCCTATGGGATGCTGCGCTGCGCGAAGGAAATGGTCATTGTCCCCGGTGCGACACACCTGTTCGAGGAACCCGGCACACTGGAGCAGGCCGCTGCCCAGGCGAGTCGCTGGTTTGTGCAGCATCTGCGGGCTGGTGTGACCAGCAAGACCTAGGGAACATCTGAACAAGCGGCAAAAACTATTACACTACGTTCCCTCTCCCTAAGGGAGAGGGAATTTGTTCAGAGATTCCCTAGGGCAGCGGCGCCATTAGGCGGCGTCATCACCGGGGCCGGTGTAAACCGGAAACTGCGCGCGCAACAATTCGCCCAAATAACGGCAGGCATCGGAGGTGGTGAAGATGCCGGCCAGGCGCTGGTCCTTGAGCACCAGCGCCGAACCGATGTGCCGCTCCGCCATTTCCAGCACCACCTGGTCCAGCGGTGCGGTTGTATTCACTGTATACACATCGATGACACAGGCATTGCGCACGGTCAGCTGATCCCGCGGCGGCAGCCCGACGCTCGGATCCAACGCCATCTTGATGTCCCGGTCGGTCAGCACACTCACCAGCTTGCCCGCCTCCATCACCGGCAGATGGCGGATGCGGTGCTGCTGCATCATATGCATGGCCTGGGCGAGGCTTGCGTCGATGTCGATGGAATACGGGAACGGCGTCATCACCGCAACGACGTGCGGCATATGTTTGAGATTTCTCAGGGACATGGCGACCTCGGATCAAGAATGGTAGTGAGAATCTACCCGGCCACGGGCTTGCGCGGCAAGCCCGTGTTGGCGCGCAGTATGGCAATCACCTCCGCGTCCGACACCTGGTTAAATTCCTGATAGAACTGGCCGACGGCGGCAAAATGCGCCGGCGCCGACAGACAGACCACCTCGTCCGCCAGCGCCGCGACCTTCTTGAGCGTGTCCGGTGGCGACACCGGCACCGCCGCCACCAGTTTGGCCGGTGATTGGCTGCGCAGGGCGTGCAGGGCCGAGATCATCGTGGACCCGGTGGCCAGGCCGTCGTCCACCACTATGACAATGCGGCCCGCCGGATCGATGGGGGCACGCACCGGGGTATATTCCGCGCGCCGCTGGCGCATCACCGCGAGCTGCTTGTTCTTTTCCGCCTCGATGTAGGCCGCGTCCGCCCCCACGCTGGCGGCATAGTCCGCCACGTACACCCAGCCGCTTTCATCCACGGAACCGATGGCAAATTCCGCATTGCCGGGGGCACCGAGCTTGCGCACCAATACCACGTCGAGATCACCGCCCAGGGCATCGGCGATGATCCGGCCCATGGGCACGGCGCCTCGTGGGATCGCCAGCACCAGGGGGTGTTGATCACGATACGGAGCCAGCCGCTCGGCCAACAGCACGGCCGCCTCGTCGCGATTGCTGAATGTCATGCGTCACCCCCCTGTGTTTGCCGGGCCGCTTCCAGGGCTGGCGGTCTTGGCTGGGTCTTCGGTCACGCCCAGTATACCGCCTAACCCTGCCCCACTGCATGGGCACACACACGGAATGCGTCTAAGCATTTAGGTCAACATTTGGTACACTGGCGCGCAAATCAAGCAACCGGGTGACTTATCGTGGCAAATGCATCAACGGCCCGCGCACAGCGGCTGGCTAAGCTCGACCAACAATTGCAAAACCGCATACTGATCCTGGACGGTGCCATGGGCACCATGATCCAGCGCTACAAGCTGGAGGAAAAGGATTATCGCGGGGCGCGCTTTGCCGATTATGCCCACGACCTCAAGGGCAACAACGACCTCCTGACCCTGACCCAGCCGCAGATCATCAGCGACATTCATCGCGCCTATCTGGACGCCGGCGCGGATATCCTCGAGACCAACACCTTCAACGCCACCTCCATCGCCATGGCGGACTACCACATGGAAGCGCTGGTGTATGAACTGAACCGCGAGGGCGCGCGCCTGGCGCGTGCCGCGGCGGATGAGGCGGAAAAAACCAATCCGGCGCGGCCGCGCTACGTGGCCGGCGTGCTCGGTCCCACTAACCGCACCGCCTCCATTTCGCCGGATGTGAACAATCCCGGTTTCCGTAACATCAGTTATGACGCCCTGGTCATCGCCTACACCGAGGCGATCCGCGGTCTGCTGGACGGCGGCGCCGACCTGCTGCTGGTGGAAACGGTATTCGATACTCTCAATTTCAAGGCCGCGCTGTTCGCTATCTATCAATATATTGAAGATAACGACGTGCGCCAGCCGATTATGATTTCCGGCACCATCACCGACGCCAGCGGCCGCACCCTGTCCGGCCAGACCACCGAGGCCTTCTGGAACTCCCTGGTACACGCCCGGCCCTTGAGTATCGGTCTCAACTGCGCCCTCGGCGCCGACCAGTTGCGCCAGTATGTGGAGGAGTTGTCGCGTGTCGCCCATGTGCACATCAGCGCCCACCCCAACGCCGGCCTGCCCAACGAGTTCGGCGCTTACGACGAAACCCCG
>JANNJF010000208.1:0-6298 GCA_031405715.1 Gammaproteobacteria bacterium
CGCAAGCCCGTGGGCAAGGCCTCGGTCGAACTCATCTTCGATAGTGCCGATGGTAGCGCACCCGGACAGTATGCGAGCTACGCCGAGATATCGATCCGACGTGAGGCCGGACGCGACGGACAGTCGGATTATTTTCTCAACAAGACCAAGTGCCGGCGCAAGGACATCACCGATATGTTTCTCGGTACCGGTGTCGGCGCCAATTCCTATTCGATCCTGGAACAGAATGCGGTGAACCGCATCATCGAATCCAAGCCGGAGGAATTGCGCGGCATGTTCGAGGAGGCCGCCGGTGTGTCGCGTTATAAGGAACGCCGGCGCGAAACCGAAAACCGTATCAAGCACACACGCGAGAACCTGTCGCGCGTGGACGACATCCGCAAGGAGCTGGAGACCCAGCTCAACCGCCTGCAGCGTCAGTCGCGCGCGGCGCAGAAATACAAAGAACACAAGGCGGAAGAGCGCCTGGTACGTGCCCAGTTGCTGACCCTGCGCTGGCAGGCGTTGAACATCAAGGCGCAGTCGCACGAAGCCGAACTGGCGACGCACGAAACCGCACTGCAAGCGGCCATCGCCGAGTTGCGCGCCTGCGAGGCCGAGGTCGAGAAGCTGCGCGTGCAGCAGGCCGATGCCGGCGATCATTTCAACAAGGTGCAGGGCGAGTTCTATGCCGCCGGCGCCGAGATCAGCGGCCTCGAGCAGAAGATCCAGCATGCGCACGATACGCGCCAGCAGCATCTGCGCGAACAGGAACAGCTCAACCGCACCTGGGAAGAGGCCAGCCGGCATCTGACCGACGACGGGCAGAAACTTGAACAGCTGCGCCTGGCCCTGGAGACCAGCGCGCCGCTGTTTGCGCAGCACACCGAACAGCGCGTCAGTTTTGCCGACAGCCTGAAGCATGCCGAGCAGGCGATGCAGGAATGGCAGTCCGCGTGGGAGACTTTCGGCCAGCAGGCGGCGGAACCGGACAAGGTACGTCAGATACAGGGCACACGACTGAAGAGCCTGGCGCAGCAGCTGGCGCAGCTGCAGGAAAGGCAGTCGCGCCTGCAGGAGGAGTTGCAGGTCATCGAAGGCGAACTCAGCGCGGACGATCTGACAAAATTGCGTGATGCGGTTGGCGAGCATGATCGCGTACACGAAACCAAAGAGCGCGAACTGGAAGCCATTGAAGTGCGCATCCAGGACATGCGTGCCAGCGGCGAGCAGCACAACGCCCGCCTGGAGGACATCCGCGGTCGCAAGCAGAGCAGCGAGGCGCGTCTGGCGAGCTTGCACGAACTGCAGTCCGCCGCCCTCGGCAAACACGACGCCACCCTTAACCAATGGCTGGCGCAACATTCCCTCACTCAGGCCCCGCGCCTTGCCGGCATGTTGACCGTGGAGCCGGGTTGGGAACAGGCGGTCGAGCGCGTGCTCGGCGCGGATCTCGCGGCGGTCTGCGTGGCGCGTTTGGATGACCTGGCGGGCGATCTTGAGAATCTCAAGCAGGCGGAGCTGACGGTGATCGAGACCGGCGCAACCCGCGCCGCCGCCGCGCCGAGTGGCCGTCCGACCCTGTTCGACAAGGTGCGGGCGCAGGGGGCCGATCTGTCCTTCCTGCTGGCGGATATCTTTGTCGCCGAGAGCCTGTCCGATGCCCAGGCCATGCGTGCGCAACTTTCGCCGCAGCAATCGGTGGTTACACGTTCCGGCGTATGGCTCGGGCGCAATTGGATGGCGGTCACGGACAAAGACAGTGCGCGCGCCGGCATCCTCGGCCGGGAACGCGAGATTGAAACCCTGGAGGCCGATCTGCAGACGCTGCAGTCAGACTTCGCCGCGTCGCAGGAACAGCTCACGACGGGACAGATGCAACTGCGCGCGCTGGAGCAGGAGCGTGACGAACGTCGCCGGCAACTGAACGACTACAACCGTGAGCGCGCGGCCTCCCATGCCAAGCTCGGTCATCGCGAGGCGCGCCACACGCAGCTCGTGGCGCGTCGCGGCCAGATCAATCAGGAGCAGACCGAAATCGCTGTACAGGTCGCCAACGCCGAGACCGAGTCCGAGTCCGCGCGTAAGCTATTGCAACAGGCCGAGAGCCAGGGCGGCACGCTGGAGGTGCGGCGCGCCGCTCTGCTGCAGCAGCGCGACGCCCTGCGCGATGCCCTGGATGCGGCACGCAGCGCCAACGCCCAGGCGAGCGAGGCGTTACATCGTCTGGAAGTCGAGCGCGAAGCGCAGCGCACCGCCTACGAGTCCACCCAACAGGGCATCGCCCGCCTTGAAGGACAGCGCCAGCATCTGGTCGCCCGGCGTACCGACCTTACGGCCCTGTTGGCCCAGGAACAGCAGCCGGAAGTTGAGCACAAGCAGCGCCTGGAGGCGTTGCTTAAGCAGCGCATGGACATCGAAAAACGTCTGAACGAGGCGCGTCAGGCCGTGGCTGATCTGGAGGCGGCGCAACGCGAACAACAACAGGAGCGTACTCGCTGCGAGCGCAAGATCGAGGCGGTGCGCGAACAGCTCGAACAGGAGCGTATCGGCCGGCAGGAGCTGGTGGTCAGGCGCGATACCTTCGCCGAACAGGTGCGCGAGGCCGAGTTCGAGCTGGAACAGGTGCTGGCGGAAATGCCGGCCGAGGCCACGGAGGACGACTGGCACAAGACCCTCGACGAGCTGGGCGCCAAGATCAATCGTCTCGGCCCCATCAACCTGGTGGCGATCGAGGAATATGCCGAGCACTCCGAGCGCAAGGGTTATCTCGACAAGCAAAACGCGGATCTGACCGAGGCACTGTCCACCCTGGAAGACGCCATCCGCAAGATCGACCGCGAAACCCGCACCCGCTTCAAAGACACCTTCGAAAAGGTCAACTCCGCCTTCCAGACCTTGTTCCCGAAATTGTTTGGCGGCGGACACGCCTATCTGGAGCTGGTGGGCGAGGACTTGCTCGATAACGGTGTGCGCGTTATGGCCCGCCCGCCCGGCAAACGCAACAGCACCATTCACCTGCTGTCCGGCGGTGAAAAGGCCTTGACCGCCGTGTCGCTGCTGTTTGCGCTGTTCGAGCTGAACCCGGCGCCGTTTTGCCTGCTCGACGAGGTGGATGCGCCGCTGGACGACGCCAATGTCATTCGCTACTCCGAGATGCTCAAGGCGCTGTCACAAAAGACCCAGCTTGTGTACATTACCCACAACAAGATCAGTATGGAGATCGCCGAATACCTGCTCGGCGTGACAATGTCGGAACCGGGCGTTTCAAGATTGGTGGCGGTGGACGTGGAAAGCGCCCTGGAAATGGTTGCCCAATAACCAAGGTCTGCGATGGAAGCTAACTAATGGATTTACAATACGCCTTGCTTCTGATAGGTGTATTAATCATCGGCGGCGTTGCCCTCAGCGCATACGATAAGCTGCGTTTTGATTGGGGGCGGCGAACGAACTTCGGTGTTTTCGGCCTGCGCCGCCGGCGTGCCAGCGACGCATCCTTGGATAAAGCGGCGCAGACTGTCCCGGTGCGACGACCGGATGCGCATTTCTCGGGACTCGATTTCAATCCCGCAGCCCCCCTCAGTGACACCGACCAGAAGTATCTGCGTCCCGATGCCGAAGTGGGTCCGGCGGCGGAGCGATCCGCTGACTACTACCTTTATCAAGAGCTGGAGACCCTGGAGCATGTGGCGCATATGCCGCTGAATCTCAGCCTTGGATTGGTGGATCCGGTGGCCCAGGTGGAAACCAGCACCCACGTCCGGCGCAACATGCCGGATGAAAAAATCGACTTCGTTATCACACTGCCGGGGAAGGGGCCGGTCAAGCGCAATCGCGCACTCGGCATCTACAAACAGAACGAATACCTGCTGGAAAAACCGCGCAGCATCTATGGCCTTGGGTACAAGACCGGCTTGTGGTCCGACCTCGGCACCGATACCGAATACGCGCAGTACAGCGACATCGCCCTCGCCCTGCAGCTGGTGGACAGCCGTGGAGCCGCGGGCGAATCGGAACTCAATACCTTTGTGCAACTTTCCCTCAAGCTCGCCGATGAGCTGCAACGACCGACTAAACTCTCCACCAGCATCGAGGAAGCGCTGGAGCGCGCCAAGGTTCTGGACGAGTTCTGCGGCGCGAACGATGTCCTGGCGAGCGTCGATATCGTGGCCAGCAGCAAGAGCGGATTCAGCGGCCGGGCGATCAATCAGGCGGCCACCCAGCTTGGCATGCAGTTTGGCAAGATGAACATCTATCATATGAAAAACGACAACCAGCTCGGCTGCCGTCATCAGTTCAGCCTGGCCAATCTGTTCGCGCCTGGGGAGTTCAACCCCGAGACCATGAACACCCTCAAGACCCAGGGTCTCACCTTGTTCATGAGCGTGCCGTGCGCCTATCAGCCGGTACAGGTATTCGAGCGCATGATCGCCACCGCCAAGAGCATGTGCGAGATGCTCGACGGAAAAATGCAGGATCATGAAAAGCACCTGCTCACCGAGAACGGTCTGGCGGTGATACGTACGCAGATCGAACGTATTGCCGCGGACATGCAGAGCAGCGGCATTATCCCCGGCAGCGAGACCGCGATGCGGCTGTTCTGACGGCGCGCAAGGCCCGGGCGTCTTTTTCCGCCCGTTTGCTAGGAAATATGCTCCGCCTGCCCGACCGCTGCATCTCCTGGCGCTAAAGCAGTCTGCCCCGCGGTTGCATTATTCCGGCCTACCAGGCACTTACCCAGCAGCTTCAGTTCGCGCAGCAGGGAGCGGTCGCCGAAACTGGTCAGTGGGGATCGGCGGAAGTGGCGCCATGCAGCCAGCCCCGGCGCCTGTCGCGCCGCCACATTACAGGCGTAAATCCACTTCTCGGCCACTATTCTGTGGAACGCCGGCGACGGATAGCGTTTGACCACGGCGTTTGCCTGGATCAGGCGTTCGAACCATTTCTCCAGTCTTTCCAGGGAATCGTTTTCCGCACGAAATCGCCAGCTGCTTACCGCTTGATGCAGGGCGAGCTCCGCCGGTGTGGGATGTACGCCCAGGAGGTGGAGCTGTCTCAATCGCACGCGTTCCGCCATCGCGAGTTGTTTGTCGGCTCCCTTTCGCGTCAGGCCATCTTCCTGGACCCGATAGCGCAGGAGCGTTTGCGGGATGTTGGCAAACTTGGTGTGAATTGCGCAGCGTGTCCATAGCTCGTAATCCTGTGCGCGAGCAAAGGTTGTGTCGTAGCGCAGAGCGTGATCCTGCAGCAGCTGACGCGCCATCATGACCGAGGGATGGGCAAGGGTGGAATCAAAGATCAGACCTGCGCGTATCGAGGAGTCGTCGCTGGAAAAACCGGCCATACGTGCAGCGGGGTTGCCGATTAATGCAATGCCGGTACCGCATATCCCGATGTCGGGATGGCGCTCCAGGAAGGCCGCCTGCGTCTCGAGCCGTTTCGGCAGGCTGATGTCATCGCAATCCATGCGCGCGATATAACGGCACTTGGCCGCATCGATGCCGGTATTGAGGGACGCGGCCAGGCCGATATTCCTGTTATTGACGATGAGCTGTATTCTGGGGTCGGAATACGAACGGATGATGGCGGCACTATTGTCTTCCGACCCATCATCAATAATCAGAAACTCGAAGTCCTGCAGGCTTTGTCGCAGGATGCTGTCGATGGCCTCGCGCAAATACCGCTCGCCGTTATAGACCGACATCACTACCGCGACTCTGGGTGGACGCATGCTGGCTGGCCTCCGCTGGGACAGGTGGATGTGTGTGGATTGGCACACAGGGGTTCTTTAGATATCTTTGTTGCCATCGGTGACGCGATCACGGGCTGTGACCCTTACTGGCGACGAGCTTAGCCCGCTGCTGTGACAATGGTGTGACACCCCGGTAGCGGCAGTACTGCTGTATGCCGTCGCGGGGAGCGATCGATTTCCGCAGTCGCCCACACTACATAACCAGGCCTTACCTATATCGCTATGTTTAAGCAGCCACAGCAGCCAGCACGATGAAGGGCGCACCCTGCCGCCCGGGTCAAATACTTGGTTGGTTCATCCAGGACACTAGTACTCCATCAAAAAAGTCTTTCCGTATGGTCGCTAACGCCAGTGTAGTGCGCCCTACGGTTGGGTACTTATATTTGCCATCCGTCCATCGCTTACGCTCAAAACCCAGGGTCCCTTCTCCCTTTGGGAGAAGGACAGGATGAGGGGCAAGGCCTAAGATTCCCCCTCACCCTAACCCTAACCCTCTCCCCCGACGTGCGCGGGGGAGAGGGGACAGTGTTCAGGGGCTCCCTGGCGATACGGAAAAACTTATTTGAC
>JANNJF010000209.1:0-8759 GCA_031405715.1 Gammaproteobacteria bacterium
GCGAAACACCTCCAGCGCCGTGCGGTCCTTGGGCTGAATGTAGAAGTAGCTGCTCACGCGACCCTCGACCGCCGTGGACTTGTCGAATAGCAGGTCAGAGTTCGACCCAAAGCGCCCCGGGCCCCCGGGAACGCGCAGTGAGTAGGTCGTGTTATTGAACAGGTTTGCCAGTGTCAACAGGCACATCTCCCCCGCCTGTGTCCGATAGAGGACTACCTCGCGCCCGTTTTGCGCCCGTTCGTAGACACGCACGCTTCCCTTGGAGAGCAAGATGAAGCCCTGACTGGACTCCCCGGGGCGCATCATTATCGTACCCGCCGGAAATTCCAGCATCTGAGCTGCATCACACGCTGACAACCAGTCCGCGTCGGTAATCGCCGCCAATCGAGGAAAAGTAAAAAGCCAGAAATCCCTTGTTGAAGTGTGTGCGGAACCGTGCATGCCTGCCTCCTTGCTACCGTCTATTGTAGACAGCTTATTTATTCCGGTGAGATTCCCGATGAATATAAGTTTTGAATTAATATCTAATGTTTAATGCGTGTCCGAATTGTGACAGAACCAACCATCGACATCTCCTACAGTGATCGTCTTTTCCCTTCATGCACAATCACAAAGGAGTACGCATTAAATGAAAATCAAGCGACGGGATTTTTTGCGTATGGGCAGCGGCGCTATGGTCGCGACAGTGGCCGGCGCCAGCGGCCTGCTGGCGTGGGCGCCCCGGGCTGTGGCGCAAACGATCGCGGTGAACCTGACGGCGATGAGCGGCGACGTTACGCAAATCGACGGCACCACCGCCTTCATGTTCGGCTTCAGCAATACCGGGCTGTTGACCGTACCCGGGCCAACGATCATTTGCCAGGCCGGCGATACGGTGTTGCTTACGCTGAGCAATGCGCTCAATACGCCCGTGGTCTTCGCTGTGCCGGGCACCGGCATCAAGCTCACCACGCCGGCGCTCGGCACGATGCAAATTTCCTTTGCGGCGCCGGCACCCGGCAGCTATTTGTATTGCGACGATCAAAATAGCGGCGTCCACCGCGTCATGGGGCTGCACGGGTCGCTGGTGGTGATGCCGGCGGGTATTAAAAACCAGGCGTTCTCGGGCGGGCCGACATTCAAACGTCAATTCAAATGGCTGCTGGGTAATATCGATCCAGTGTGGGGTGCTGCGGTAAAGGCCAACGGCGATGCCTACGTCAGGTCTCTTGTTCCCTCCAGTTTCCTGCCGCGCTATTTCACCATCAATGGCAACAGCTTCGACCACACGCACGAGCCCAATACCGACCTCTACGGTTTATACGGCGAACCGGCGCTGGTACGCATCATGAATGCCGGGGGCATGGTGCATTCGCCCCACTTCCATGGCAACCATGTCGAGATATGCAGCATCAACCGGCAAAACTTCAGCAGCAATCGCAAACTCAAAGATATCGTCTCCATGTACCCCCTCGACTGCCGCGACGTCGTCTTCCCGTTCAAACAGCCACCGGATGCGTGGCCGGCCATCACCAGCGAGCCGCAAAACTTCCCCATGCACTGTCACTCGGAGATGTCGCAGACCGCGGGCGGCGGCATGTACCCGCACGGCATGCATTGCCAACTTGCCCTGGGCAAGAAACCGAGCGTCGAGTCGGACCTGACCCGGGGCGTGGCGATACTTCCTTGAGCGGCGGGTGACGCACATAACCATCCGCTGCCTGCTTGGGCAGCACTACTAGAAGGGACCTGAATACCATGACAAACTTATTTGGCAGCAACACTTACGTAAAACAGACAATGATGGGCGGTGGGGGCGGCATGGGCGGTGGGGGCTGTGGCGCCGGTATCACCGGTAACTGTGGCTTGACCGTCGATGCACCCGCAACACCGGGCAGGGTGACCCCGGATGTCGAATTTTTCCGTACCACCTTCATGCAGGGCAACAAGGTCATCAACGGCGTCAACGTGCCGGTGTGGGGCTTTAACGACGGCGCGGGCGGTGGCATGGGTGGCATGGGTGGCATGGGTGGCGGCTTCCCATCGCCGCCGATCCGTGTGCGCCAGGGACAGATCGTGCACACCCATCTGAACGCCATGGCCATGATGGTCCCCCATACCATCCACCACCACGGTATCGAACCCTCCACCTTTAACGACGGCGTTGGGCATTTCTCGTTTGACGTCCTTGGAAACTACACATACCAGTGGCGCGCCTCACAGGCGGGCACGTATTTCTACCATTGCCACGTCAATACCGTATTGCATGCGGAGATGGGAATGTACGGCGCGCTCATTGTCGATCCCCCCACCGGACCTGGCACTCCCTTTGTCGGTGGGCCGGCGTACGATGTAGAGGCCATCTGGGCAGTCGACGATATCGACCTTGCGTGGCACTGCCTGCCGTGGAATGCGGCGCTGTGCGGCGGCGACGCGCGCCTGAACAACTTCAATCCGACGATATTCTGTATCAATGGATTGGGCGCCGATCTCACGCAAACCGACCCCTCGGTCGCCATCACGGTGCCACGCGGCCAAACTTTGCTGTTGCGCTACATCATGGCGGGTTACGTGCCGCAGCGGGTGAAATTCCCCGCGGGTATAGGTGCCGTCACCATCGTCGCCGAGGATGGCCGTCCATTGAAGGCGCCGCAAACCCTGGCAGCGGGCGGCTCGGTCAGCATGACGGCGGCGGAGCGTTACGAGTTCATTATCAAACCCACGACGGCCGGTACATTTCCGGTCGATATCACCTATTTCAACTACCGCGCGATCAGCGGCACATTGAGCCAGATTGGCACGATTCGTTCAGTGATCAGAGTGACCTAGCGGCGGAGGTACGGCCGCGCGGGTGTCTCGGCAACAATCAAAAGAGGAGAAAGACTTTGATACGCCTTTATCTAAGCCTGGCGGCGTTGTTGTGGCTATCGTTACCGCCGCCGTCGGTGGCGGCCAAGATTGCAAACGCCGCCATCGACCCAGCCGATCGCGAATTGCTCATGGCGGTCGGTCAGGGGCAAACCGCACGCACCGAGACCTTGCTGAAGGCGGGCGCTAACGTCAATGCCCGTCATCCTCCCTTAAATCTGAGCCCACTGCTGGTGGCCAGCGAGTTGAATTTCGATATGGTGAAATTGCTGGTGGCACGCGGCGCCGAGGTAAACGTCTCAGACCGCGACGGCGTGACCCCGTTAATGCGAGCGGTTGCCTTGCGCGACCTGCGCATGGTCACCCTGTTGCTCGATGCAAACGCGCAGATCAACAGCAAAGACCACCGTGGACATACGGCGCTCACGCACGCGGTATTGCGCAGCGATGCCCCTATCCTGAAACTCCTGATCGACCGCGGCGCCGACGTGGATGTCGTCGCTGCCATGGGCACGACACCCTGGAGCATCGCGCAGCGCATGCGCGAGGCGGCACTGACGATGCCGGAACAAACGGAGGAAAAACCCCATGTCCATATGGCCGGACAGGCCGGCCACCCCATGCGTGATAAAAAAGAGTCGCTCATCCAAACCCAGGCAGTGCTGGACGTGCTCGCGGCCACAGGGGTGCAGCGACCGCAGCAGCCGCGAAGCTTCGATGCCATGAGCTACCATCGCCATTAGGCCGGAGCGAAACTCACGGCTCCGGCCGTGGCGAATGGACGAAAGACCGGTCCATCCCGCGCCTGCAAGTGAAGTCGCTGAAAAGCGCGCAGCGAAGGCTGCCGACCCCGTCCTGGTGGGCGGTAACTCTGACATCGATGCCGAACGGCTTTTCCAGCGAGGCGGCCGCCACACTCTCGGTCAGGCGGGTTATCCTAACAACGGCGTTTAGCCGCTAATATGGCTCTTTGGGTAGGGCACTACACAGCTAATATGGCTCTTAGGTAGGGCACTACACATTAGATGAACGCAGAGTAGTCCGTGCGTAGCCTGTATTGCCCAGTCACCCATTGGGTGCATAGGTGCTATGCATCAACACCCTGTTTCATCTGCGCTAATCTGCGTTCAATCAGTGTGGCGTGCCCGCCCTAAGAGCCATAATCGCGGTTACCTGCTTTTTCTAGGTTAATGACTGAAATGCCTTGCCGGCTCGGGAAACACACCATAAAAAAATCAACCCCGAAGACAGTCGGTATCTTGCAAGCACCCACCACCTTGAAAACTTAGACCGTGAGGAAAATATGTGAACCCGCGCAGAACAGGCCGCGAAAGGGTGTCGCTGATGACAGAGGGAAACTGGAAAATCGGGGGGCGTCAGCCCTTACCGACCCGGGCCATTGATCTGCGTGCCCGGAGCAAAGACCCGGCAGGGGCAACGATAAGGTCGCCCCTGCCGGTCCCTGGTTTACGGCTTTACGGCGCCGGCCAAATCGCGCAGTTGGGCGGGGTGTTGGGCGCCAACAAGTACTGTGCCTGCAGGGCGTTCTGCTCCGTGATCATGGCCGCCCACGGTCCGTATTTGTGCTGGTTCGCCGTGTATTTCGCCGGGTAAGCAAGATCCCCGGTCAGCGTGCCGTCCGGTTTCACCCGCGGGAAATAGTTGGGATAACCCGCGTCCACGGTCTTGCGCGCCCAGTTGGGCATGCAGTTGGTCGGCGTGTAATTGGACCAGTCGGTGAGATAACCCGAATACACGGGACGGTCGTTGGAAATGACATAGGCCATCACGTCCCAGGAGTCCGCGTCACTCAGCTGGGCCCGGGCATCGCTGGCGTTGGCCCAACCGTAGGGCATGTTGCCCTTGATGAAGCCCACGGAGGTACGCAAGCGGTACATGCCAGCACCGTTGTTGAAGCTGTTGGGGCCCCAGACCGCGGGATACACGTATTTCTTCCCGTCCGGATCCCATACCCCATCGCCATTGCTTTGATGGCAGGCGGCGCATTGGTCCTCATAGACCGTCTTGCCGCGTACCGGATCGGCGGGACGCGTCAGGTCGGCAATGCGCATGTTGCCCTGCCCAACCACCTTGGTCCAGTCGGCGATCTGCATACCGGTGCTCAGCCACTTCATGTACTCGATCATCGAGTTGAGTTCGTAGCTGTCGTCCGGCAGCTGGGTGCCGTGCATCGAGCGCACCATGCAGTCGTGGATGCGGTTTTTCATATCGAGGAAACGGTTGCTGCGGGCCGAATACGGTCCCGGGCCACCGGCGCCGTACTTGAACCACACTACTGCCCAGGGTGTACCGAAGGCCGTTGTGCCCGTGTCCATGTGGCAGTTGCTGCAGGAGATGCGGTTACCGGACGCCGCGGTGGCGGTGCCGGCACCGAGATATTTGTAGGTCTCCGTGAGCAGCAGTTTACCGTAACGGATCATGTTGCCGGTGGTGTCGTTGGGGATGGCGGCCTCGTTCGGGGCGATCCACGTCACCACACCGTTCGCGTCGGTGAACCAATCGGCGGTGTTGTTGGACGGGGCGGCGTGCGCGACGCTGATACTACCCCCGATTAAAGCAAGCAATGCAATAACGTATCTCATGGCTGAATGTCCTTTCTGTTGAGGCGCGCCGCTATGCGGTCCGCGCCAGGTTAGAAGGTGGTCGAACGGGTGCATGGCGCTGCGTCAGCACTTTCTCTTTCCGCACGTGTCACCATCGCCGTCGCCGGCTGTGGCGGTCCAGGTGGTGGTCACCATGGGATAGGGATCCGCCATGCCGGTATTGAGCCAGGCATCGAGCAGGTTCACACCCTCCTCCGCCAGGAAGGTATTGGTACGCTTATTGGCGAGATACAGGAACTGAATGTACTCCCAACTCGTCGGCTGATACATGAGGCTGATGGTCGCCGTGGCCGCACCCGTGGGCGGACTCAGGCTCACGTTGTCGAAGTACTGATAGGTGCCGCTGGACGACGGGCAACCGAACTGGCAGAACGGCACCGGCAGGGCGTTGCGCTTGGCCGCCTCGCCGTACTTCATGCCGTAGGGCGGGATGCGGTTGTCCTTGTCCACGTGGTTGTTCAGCACGAAGTGGAAGGAACCCTGGACCGTTCCAATCGGCTTCTGCGCCAACTGCTGCAGCGTCATGCTGACCTGGCCGGTGACACGATCAAAGCTCACTGGCAGGGTGCCGGAGGTACCAAAGCCCAGGAGCTGGGTCGCCCATCGCTGGGTCATGGAGCCGTGCACTTCGTAGATCCGGGTATTGGTACCCTTGAGATCCAGCAGCGTATTCACCTGGCGTTGCACGCCATCCAAGGTGACCGTCAACGGGCCGTATTTGCCGTCCTCGCGGAGCAGCGTACCGGTGGCGTTGTACCACTTGGTATTGAGCCACATGCGCCGCCCTTCGGGATAGCCGGAGATCAGCTTGTGCCCGGTGAGGTTGGTCACCTTCAACGTATTGCCAGTGACCTTGAGCGAGGCGGCCTGTGTAAGATTGGCCTTGGCACGCACCACACCGTCGTCGATGGCGGCAATTTG
This sequence comes from Gammaproteobacteria bacterium, assembly GCA_031405715.1. Classification (GTDB taxonomy): domain Bacteria; phylum Pseudomonadota; class Gammaproteobacteria; order Acidiferrobacterales; family UBA6901; genus JANNJF01. Next base: position 6,393 of record JANNJF010000209.1, read on the forward strand.
TTCCGCGGTCATGCCGCCGCCCAGACGCAACTTGCCTTTCGCATCCAGGTACTTGATGGCCTGGGGCACCCAGTAGTTGCCGCCCGTAAGATTGTGCAACGGCATGTCCTTGCGGGTCTTGGGCTCGTTGTGCAACGTGCTGGCCGCTTGACCGACCACCGGGGACAGATGGCAGGTCTGGCAGGTAAAGTAGCGTGTGTCGCCGTCTTCGTAGTTGCCGTCCTTGCCCGCCAGCTGGGCGCTGTTATAGGCCGCGGCAATCGAGCCGGCCTTGAGATCCGCCGGCAAGTAGGCGTAGTCGGAAACTTTCATCGTCGGCCACAGGCTTGCCTTGTACTCGCTGTAAGTACGTTCCACCACGCCGTACTGGTAGGGGAAATTGTTGAACGCCGCCTTGCCTTGAACCGGCGAACCTAACACGCCGCTAAACTTACCCTTGAGCAGCGGGAATTGGGCGCCGTTGTTATGCGCCAGATCGCCGGTCACGGGGTTCGATACGTCGTGGCAGGTGCCGCAGAAGTCCGCGGAGCGATGAAATTTGGACTTCAGCGACGGATGCTTGGTGACCGAGTCGAGATAGGGCCCGAGCTTGCCGACACCGGGCCAGATGACGTACTGCCCGGAGCCGAAGTAGCCGGTGGCCGGACTCTTCTTGTCATTGGCGATGAACGGATAGGTCTGCACCCCGAGGTGCTCGGTTTGATCCGGATTGGTCATGCGGTGACAGGTGTCGCACTCGATGCCATTGTGGTCGATCGAAGGGGCCAAGGCCGAACCATCGGTCGGCGTGGAGCGTCCCGCCAACCAACCGCTGGAGGAGTGGCAGCGGATGCACAAGTCGCCGGAGCCGTCGAAGTCCTGCTCGGCGACCGCCAGGGTCGCCCAGAACAGCGGGTCGCGCCCCGCCTGGGACATCATGCTGCCGCCCCAGTTATGTCCGGGTTCCACCGCCTTGTTGTAATTAGAGTGGCAGAAAGTGCACTGCTTCGCGGGATCGAGACTGCGTTTCACTCCGGCCTGGGGTCCGATATTAACCTGCTCGGGTTGTGTGCCGGGCATCTGGACTTCAGTCGGAACGGTGGTGGCGGCAAAAACGCTGCCGGACAAGAATGCGAGCACAGCTACTACAACCAATCTGATCAGTTTCATTGAAACTGCCTCCTCCATTAGATGGATTCTATCGTTGCCGCCGGCCGAGGCCGGCAGTGGTATCGCGTGCCAGGTATTCATACCCGCCACGTCGATATCCATTTTTATTTTTTCCGCGCAGCAACCACACGTCGTTGCGCTGATCTACAACATAGCAAAAGCCATACCAGGCCTCGCCACACCCGCGTCAACCGCCGGCACCCTGCGAAATACCCGTAAAATACCCACAATTACCACTCTGCTCAGAGGAGGTCAGACTTAAACCTTTCCCTTCACAACGGAAAATCGGGTGGTATTGCCACCCGAATCAGAAATCTCTGCCCGATCCGATAGTGTGACTGGCACACTTCTCTGCGCACAGAATTTAATTTCCCGTCACATCGACCAAAGGAATACCCAACACCCAACCGTAGGCGTTGCCGGTGTAGAGCGTCCCGCCCAATACCGTGGGGTGGTTGTAAATAAATGCGCCACCCACCGTGTAGCGTTTCAGCACTGCGCCGGTCGTTGCGTTGAGGGTGTAGAGATCGCCGCCCACCGCTTGTATCAACTTGCCTCCGCTCACCAGACAGCCCGGTCCCCACGCGTACAGGCCAGCGCTACCGGCCACCGCGGTTTTCCACACCGGCGTGCCGGCCAGCGTGTCCAGGGCCACCACCTGCCCGGCCAGGGGATTCGCCAAATACACCCGGCCACCGGACAGCATGGGTGTCGGCGCGACCCATCCCGATGGCACTGCACCGGGGTCCAGGTTCTGAGTCCACACCTGGTTACCGGTGACGCCGTCAAGGGCGAACACCTGGATATGGGCACGATTGAGCAGCATATCCGCATCCACCACCACACTGCCCACCACTAGCCCGGTGGTCGCGTCCACCGCGAGGGACGCCGCGGAGTAGCCGGTAACGAAACTCGCGACACCACTGAAGGGCTGGCTCCAGGCGAGCTGCGCGAGACCCAGATCGATGGCCACCACGCGGTTCGGCATGGACAGGCCCACGACCATGAGGGCACGACCATTGGGATCTTGGTAGATGTTGGGCGACGACAAGGCGTTGAAACCGCCGCCGACACTCAGGGTCGGAGTGCCGTTGGCGTCCATGAAAGGTGCCATGGGCGCGCCGGTGTCGGCATTGATCGCCCACACCCAGCCCTGACCATCCACCCAGTACAACACGCCGTTGTGATACAGCGGCGTCATGGACATGGACCCCTGGC
>JANNJF010000210.1:0-1383 GCA_031405715.1 Gammaproteobacteria bacterium
GTTGCGTCGTGAATGGCCCGGGCGAGAGCAAGCACGCCGACATCGGCATCTCGCTCCCTGGAACAGCAGAGGAACCAAAGGCGCCTGTTTACGTGGACGGTAAGCTTCGCGTGACACTCAAGGGCGACGCGATCGTGCCGGTAAGGCTGTCCGTCACCATGTCCATATAACGCGCCTCGAACACCCGCAGCGGCAGGCGCTGCTCCGGGTACAGCACGGTATTCAAAAGGAAGAGCGGCAATCGCTCAAGACGCGCCATGGCACACCATCGTCCTGTCAGGGGCAATCATTGTAGCGGGAAAACCGGGTCGAGTGTACGCAGCACACGGAGTGCGGGAGCTCGCTCCCGCTTTTAGTACGGCTCTTAGGTAGGGCACTAAACCTTAATACCGGCGGCTCGCCGCCGCACACTTAAAGCCTGCCACCTCTCCCTAACAGCGCGACGCGTACTACCATACTACGTCACGCTCGGAAACAAACTCCATGGCAACACCACTCACCGGATCGCGGAACCGCAGGCGTTTGGCAATGAGCTGTAACGGTAACTCAAAATCATCCGCGGTCTGCGGCTGCATGGCCGGATAGTATCGATCATTGACGATGGCGAACCCGAGGCCACTCATGTGTATCCGCAACTGATGGGTCTTTCCCGTCACCGGCGTCAGGATATATCGCGCCCGATTTTCACGCGCCTCCACAAGCTGAATATGCGAACGCGCATTCACCGGACCCGGTGTGACTTTCCTTCGGCACCACGGTTCTCCCCTGACTATTCGGTTTTCCACCCACCACTCGTTTTCCTGTGACGGGTGGGCATAGTCCGCAAGGGCATGATAGGTTTTATCCACCTCCCCCCGAGCAAACAATTCGTGGTAGAGCCCCCTGGTTTTTTTGTTAGCGGAAAACAAGACGAGGCCCGCCGTCTCACGATCGATACGATGTACCGGCGTAAGCAAGGGGTTGCCCGTGCTGCGTTGCAGGCGGCTGAGCAAACACTCGTTCACATAACGGCCACCGGGAATCACCGGCAGAAAATGCGGCTTGCACGCCACCACGATCTCGTCATTTTGAAACAGGATCTTTTCCGCAAAGGGGATACGCGGCTCCTCCTCCACTTCCCTGAAGTAATAGATACGCTGGTGGGGCGTGTAAGGGGTGTCCAGGGTGACTGCGACACCCTGCTGATCGAGAACTTTTCCGGCGAGTAGGCGCGCCTGCCAGCGGCTGGCATGAATGTCCGGAAAGCGCTGAATGAAAAATTCCAGCAGAGTCGGATAGGGTTTTTCTGTAGACGGCAGGGTTACCGAGGAGGGTTGGCTGGATATGCCCATCGAGTGGTTCTCGCTGCGGATACGGGTGGTCAGCGCGGCGGCTGTCGCGGAC
>JANNJF010000211.1:0-7280 GCA_031405715.1 Gammaproteobacteria bacterium
TCAGTCTGTCCATCGGTAACAGCGGTGCCGCGTTTATCGGTAACAACACCGCCAGTTCCAGCACCGCCGCCGCCAGTCTTGGTGCGGCTACCGCTGCCGCTGCCGCCGCCGGTGCCGGTGCCCGTGTCGTTAACAACGTGGCGGCACAGACCCTGTCGGTTTCCGGTTCCCTGGGAACCGCCAACGTGGCGGTCGGTGTTAACAACACCGCCAAGGCCATCGCGGATGGCGTCAATGGCGTTACTTCCACTACCGGTGTAACCGCTACTGCCAAGACCACGGCGACATTAAGCGCGCCATCGGCGGTAGGTACCTATACCTTCACGCTGTTTGGCTCAAACGCCACCGGGGTTTCGATCTCCGCCGGTGTGACCGCTGTCAACGACCTGTCCGGTGTTGCCACGGCGATCAACGACAAGACCGCCAGTACCGGCATCACGGCGGCCCTGTCTGCGGATAAGCTCAGCATTACGCTGGAGAATAAACAGGGTTACGACATCAGCCTCACGGATGTGCTGAACACCACCACTGCCACCAATACCCTGACGTTGACGGGTGGCGCGACGGCTACTGTACTGGGTGCCTTAGTGGGCACGGACAGCGCCACGGTGGGCGGCACCCTGAGCTTTTCCTCGGATCAGTCGTATACCTTGGGTACCAGTGCCGGCACGACACTGCTGACGGGCGCCTCGGTGGGTAGCACCCTGGCCTCCGTGGCCAGCGCCTCGGTCACCTCGGTGGTCGGTGCTACTGCCGCGCTCGCGACGGTGGACGGCGCCCTGGCGCGCATCAACAGCGCCCGAGCCGATCTGGGCGCCATTCAGAGTCGTTTCGAGTCGACCATCCGTAACCTGGGTGTGACCACGGAAAACCTGAGTGCTGCCCGCAGCCGTATTCGGGACGCGGACTTCGCGGCCGAGACGGCGGCGCTGACCCGCGGTCAGATTCTGCAGCAGGCCGGTATCGCCATCGTGGCCCAGGCGAATGCATTGCCGCAGAGTGTGTTGTCACTGCTTCAGTAAGGACGGTTAGGCAGTAAGTAGGAGGCGGAACGTCCGGGGTCGTTGATCCCGGACGTTTTCTCCGCTAAACGAGAGAGGTGAGTAAGATGCCTATCGACATTATTAATAGTGGTGGGAATGTGTCCCCGGCGACGAACGTGGCCCGGACATCGGCCTCTGCCCCGACCCACGTCGAGCAGCGGCAAGTATTGCCGGGTAGCGGTCAGTCTCCGCCGCCCGCGGCAGGACAGACCCCGCCAACAAGCAGTGATATCAAGCAGGCGGTACAGGATCTGAACAACTATGCCCAGTCCCTGCAACGCGATCTTCATTTTACTATCGATGAGGACAGCGGCGAGACCGTGGTAAGGGTCTTGGATCACACAAGCGGCGAGGTAATACGGCAGATTCCCTCGGAGGAATTGCTGGCCATTGCCCGCAGTCTGGAAAATGCCCAGGGTTTGTTGCTCAGCGCCAAGGCCTGATCTCCCGGGTCCGTCGTTGCGGTGATAGGGCTTGCCGGGATTTTCCGGCGGGTACGGCAGGGCCACAAAGTTGGTCCTGATTTTGCATTGTTTCTATAAATAAAACAGGCTGGAAGTAACCAGACAGTAGGTAAACAGACAGAGGGTAACCATGGCTTCCATCACCGCCCCAGGTATCGGATCCGGGTTGGATATCAACTCGATCATTTCGCAGCTCATAAAGGCCGACAGCCAGCCGCTATCGGCGCTTGATACCAAGGAAGCCGCCTATCAGGCGCAGCTCAGCGCCTACGGATCGGTGAAGGGTGCATTGTCCGGCTATCAGAGCGCCATGCGCGGCTATCAGAGCGCCATGCGCGACTTGAATAACCTGACGAAATTCCAGTCCCTCAAGGCCTCCTCTTCGGATAGCAGCGTATTAACCGCCTCGGCAGCCACTAACGCCGCGGCCGGAAATTATTCCATCGAAGTGAAGCAGCTGGCCAAGGCACAAAAGCTCGCGACGACGGCCTTCGACAAGGTCACCGACACGGTGGGAACCGGAACGCTGACGTTCCAGTTCGGAACAACCGTCGGCAGCGTTTTCACGGCGAACGGCGCCAAGGCGTCGCAGACAGTGACCATAGGCAGCGCCAACAGCTCGTTGAGCGGTATCCGCGATGCCATCAACGCCGCCAAGATCGGTGTGACGGCCTCGGTGCTGAATGACGGCACGGGCAATAGGCTGGTATTCAGCGTCGGCGATACCGGGGCGGCCAATAGCCTCAAGATCACCGTCAGCGATACCAGCGACGCCAGCAATATCGATAACACCGGTCTGTCGCGCCTGGCCTATGACCCCGCCGGTGGTGCGGGCACCGGCAAGAATCTTACGCAGACGGTGAGCGCCCAGAACGCCCTGCTGAAAGTGGATGGGATCGATGGCATCAGCAAGGCCAGCAACATCGTGACCGACGTGGTGCAGGGCGTCACCCTCAGCCTCGTCAAGGTAAGCGTACTGGACACGCCAGCGACACTCAGCGTTACCGCCGACACCGCCGGGGTAAAGACCGCGGTGGAGAATTTCGTAAAGGCCTATAACGACCTCAACAAAACGGTCAAGGATCTCACCGCCTACGATGCCGGTACCAAGCAAGCGGCGGTCCTGCAGGGTGATTCGTCGGTGCAGTCCATTATCACTCAGGTGCGTCGTGCCCTTAACGAGCCACTCGTGGGTGTCGGCGGACAATATAGTCAGCTGTCGCAGGTGGGCATAGCATTCCAGAGAGATGGGTCATTGGCGCTGGACAGCAGCAAGTTACAGACGGCTGTCGACACCAATTTCGCGGACATTGCCGCGCTCTTTGCCAATGTCGGTAAACCCAGCGACAGTCTGGTGAACTACGTCAGCGCCACGGGCAAGACCCTGGCCGGCAGCTACGCGTTGAATATCACCCAGATCGCCACGCAGGGATTGTTGAACGGCGCTACCACCGCATCCCTGGCGCACACGTCTGGTACGTTTACTTCACCATTTGTTATTGATGCCAATAACAATACCTTGAGTGTGAAGATCGATGGCGTGCTGTCTGCCACGATAACGCTGACCCAGGGCAGCTATACCACAGCAGCGGCACTGACCGCGGAAATTCAGTCGAAGATCAACGGGGATAGTGCACTGAAAGGAGCCAGCGTTACCGCGTCGGTCACCTTTGATAGCGCCTCTAGTCTTCTGAAGATTACCTCCGATCGTTATGGATCCGCGTCGACGGTGGAGGTGACAACGGTAGACACCAATACCGCCGCCACCCTCGGCCTGTCGGCGGCCAGCGGTTCGGCCGGAGTGGATGTCGCCGGCACCATTAATGGCAATACTGCCACGGGTTCCGGCCGATTCCTCACCGGACAGAGCGGAAGCATCGAAGGATTGAAGCTGGAAATAGTTGGTGGCAGCACCGGTGACCGGGGCGCGGTCGGCTATTCTCTTGGTTACGCCTACCGTCTCGATCAGCTCGCGACGCTGTTGTTGGGGAATACCGGGCCGATTTCCAGCCGCACGACGGGCATCAACAGCAGCATCCAGGATATCAATGACCGCCGCGAGGTTCTCAATCGGCGTCTCGTGGATATCGAAAAGCGTTATCGTCAGCAATTTAGCGCGCTGGACTCGCTGCTGGCGCAATTACGCACCACCAGCGATTATCTGACGCAACAGCTGAAGTCGCTTCCCGGGTTTACATCATCCAAGAATTAAAGCTTGAGGCGGGTGATGCCGATAATCCGATTGTGTCCCCGGTGACACAACCGATAGTCTATATATAACAGTGTGATTTTTTTCCATTGCACGTACATGAGGGAATAGGCTTATGAGTCAGATCAATCCGCGCAATGCCATGCAGCAATACGCCCAGGCCGGCGCACAAGTGGCCGATGTCGATCCCTACCGCACCGTGCAAATGCTGTTGCAGGGGGCCATGGACCGCATCGCCATCGCCAAGGGCCATATGCAACGTCAGGAGGTGCGGCAGAAGGGTGAGTTCATCAGCAAGGCCATTTCCATCATCGACGGTCTGCAGGCGGGTCTCGATCGTGAGTCCGGTGGCGCCATCGCCGGTAATCTGGATGGGCTGTACGAATACATGCAACACCAGTTGCTCAAGGCCAATCTGGAAAACGATCTGACTATCCTGGATGAGATAGCCGGTCTGCTGGCCAACATCAAGGAAGCCTGGGATGCGATCCCGGATTCCGCTAAGCGCCTGCCTGCCTGATACATGCAGGACAACGCCATGCAAGCGTCCCGCCGGCAGCAGCTCGAGCGCCTGCTCGAACTCAGTACCCGCATGCTGGACAACGCCCAGTCGGATGACTGGGCGGCGGTCATGACCCTGGAGATGGAACGCCTGCCGTTGCTGACGGGTTTTTTCGCCGTGGCGGCGACGCCCGTGGAGGCCGCATCCATCGCGGCGGCGCTGGGACAGATGCAGACACTCAATGCCGAGGTGATGGCCTTGGGCGTGCGCACCCAGCAGCAGGTCGCCGCCGAGCTGTGTGGACTGGAAGCGGGCCGCAAGGTGACCCGGGCCTACGATCTGAACCGATAGCGCAACCTGCGTTGCGGAACCCCTGAATTGTGCGATGTAGGGTGCGTCCCACGCTCCGTATTGACGTTCGGTGCGGCCGCTCTCGCGCATCCATGCGCTACGCGGCACTTGTGCATCCCTGCACGTCGCAGGGCGCACCTTACCTGGGCGGCAAGAACTTGTTCAGTGATTACTTAGCTCGATCTGCGTTAGCGTGATTAGCGTGACGCGCGCTGGTTTTGCCGGTATCTTGTTTTTTTGCGACATCAAGGATCGCCATGACGGACCAGCCTGCGGACCCGTTTAATACCGGTCTCGTGTACGAAGATCAACTCCCCCTGCATTGGCAGGCCGTCACGGCACCCGTGGACGCCGTGCACTGGCTGCATCTGCACGAGACCAACGAAGACGTGCTGCGCTCCCTCTCCACGCTCGAAGAGCATCCACAGGAGATCGCCGAGGAGCAGCCGGCGGTTACCCACGAACTCCGGCGTCTGGATTTCAAACTCAATCTGCTGCTCGACATGGTCGGCTTGCTGGTGGCGCGCGACCTGGCCTTGCCGGAGCGGGTGCCGCTGCGCCTGGCGGCCCAGGGACTGGAGTGGAGCACACCACAACCGCCGGCCCTCGGCAGCCTGGTGCGGCTGGAACTCTATCTTTCCTCCAAGCTGCCGCGACCGCTGGTGTTGCTCGGCCGGATTCAGAATTGCTCGCCTGCGGCGGATGGCTTGTCCAAGGTCGTGGCGGTGTTCGAGGATTTAAGCGAACTGGAAACAGACTGGCTGGAGAAGATTATCTTTGTGCATCATCGTCGTCAGGTGGCCCATGCCCGGCGGGTTCCGCACTGACTGACGTGGTTGGGCGCCTATTAGTTGTTGCGCCCGCCGGTGACCGCGCCCGCTGGTCCTTCGGCCTTCCTCGAAGACCCCCGACACATCTTTTTACAATCTTGTAACTTACTGATTTATAATTTAATGTAGTTTGTTTTTGCCAGTTTTCTGACGGAGTTCTGTGTTCCGGTATGGAGGTTGCAACGAGTCAGTCAACGAATTGACATTGTTTAACCAACGTTCGCGTGTAATGCGACTATAGTTCTACAGGACGAATAACAAAAATCCGCTACATAACATAAGAGAGACTTAAGCATGGCCAATATAGGGAGGGACTGACCTTCCCCTATTCCTTACTACACTAAGTAATGACATTTTTGTTGAGGGGTGTATCACATGGCAGGAGCCACAGTACTGGTCATCGACTGCGATACGACACGCCAGCAGTATCTTAAAAGCGTGCTCGGATTTATCGATCGCGAGGTGATCACCACGCAGGACTGCACCAGCTGGCGCAAATCTATCGGCGATGCCGATGCTGTCAGTGTGGTGCTCTTCGGTCAGTGCCAATCCGACGCGCAGCAGATGGAGATATTCCGCGCCATTAAAGAGTGGGATGCCAATATGCCCATTCTGCTCGTGCTGGATGGCAAAAACCCCCCCAGCGTGCCGCAGGAGGTATTGGCCGGCGTGCTCGGCAGTGTCGAACTGCCCCTGCGATATCCGCAAATGGTCCACGCCCTGCATCAGGCGGAGATCTATCGCGAGGTGCGCCAACAGGCCGGTACGCGGCGTGCGGTCGAGCTGTTCCGCAGTCTGGTGGGCCACAGCCGGTCCATTAACCGTGTGCGCAAACTTATCGAACAAGTGGCCGAGTCGGATGCCAATGTGCTGATACTGGGTGAGTCCGGTACCGGTAAGGAAGTCGTGGCGCGGCGTCTGCATTATCATTCCACCCGACGCAATCGTCCGTTTGTTCCCATCAACTGCGGTGCCATCCCGGCGGACCTGCTGGAAAGTGAGCTGTTCGGTCACGAAAAAGGCGCGTTTACCGGGGCGATCAGTGCGCGCCAGGGGCGCTTTGAAATGGCCGAGGGCGGCACGCTGTTTCTCGATGAGATCGGCGATATGAGTCTGAACATGCAGGTCAAGCTGCTGCGCGTTTTACAGGAACGCACCTTCGAGCGGGTCGGCAGCAATAAGAGCATCACGGCCAATGTGCGCATCATCGCCGCCACCCATCGCAACCTGGAAGAGGCCATCGAGCACGGGCGTTTCCGCGAAGATCTCTACTACCGCCTGAACGTATTCCCCATCGAGATGCCGCCGTTGCGTGAGCGCGCAGAGGATGTGCCGCTGCTGATCAACGAACTGGTCGCGCGCCTGGAACATGAAAACCGCGGCTCGCTGCGCCTCACACCGGCGGCGATCATGTGCCTTACCCAGTATCCCTGGCCGGGCAATGTGCGCGAGCTGGCCAATCTGGTGGAGCGGTTGGCGATCCTGTTCCCCAACGGCACCGTGGACGTGGACGATCTGCCGGAAAAATTCCGTCCCGCGGGCCTGATTCCGTACCGGGTTGCGCCGCAATCGGATAGGGAGACGGCTCCCTTCCTGGCCAGGTCCCTGGCGCAGCTGCCGGAGGAGGGTCTGGATCTCAAAGAGCATCTCAACAATCTGGAATACACCCTGATCAAACAGGCCCTCGACGAGGCCAATGGCGTGGTGGCCCAGGCCGCCAAGCGGCTCAAGCTGGGGCGCACGACCCTGGTGGAGAAGCTGCGCAAGTACGAGGTCACGGATCGTGAAGGGGCGACAGGTTTTTGACATTTTCCCGCTGTCCATATTCCAAGTCATTATAAAATAAATAAAAGTTTCTAGGCATGCTTCTTGCTCCTTCTA
>JANNJF010000212.1:0-4398 GCA_031405715.1 Gammaproteobacteria bacterium
CATATCGAATGAAGACTTAGAAGCACGTCCGTTGGACGACGAGGAAGCAAGGAGCCTGTAAGTACTGATGTAGCAGGCATATCTGCGATGGAGGGGTGCCCGAGTGCATACCGCCCAGGCGGAAACCGCCGCCGGTGTCTATTTGAACGGCATCATGGCCATGGTTCGCATCCAATGAGCCTGTTGCAAACGAACCCAAACGAGACTCAGATCATGCAGGCAACGTCACCCAACCGTACCCGATCCATTGCATTTGCTGCCGGCGTTTTAATGCTGTTTGCCGGTCTGTGGTTTTCCGCGGCTGACGCCGCCGTGATCAACCGGTCGCTGTGTGTCCGTCCGCTTAACAAAACCATGAAGGATGGTGTTCGGGTAACCTTTTGGGGGTTTACCGATACCTGCACGGGCATGGGCGCTGGCATGTCCCCGGGCAAGGTCCCGGGACCGACGATGGAGGTGGGTGTGGGCGATACGCTGAACCTCACCCTCAACATGATGATGGCCCCGCAGGAGGCCGCGCCGTATAACGGCCACACCATCCATTTACACGGTGCGGACGTAGCCACCAGTGAGGACGGTGTGCCCGAGACCAACGGTCAGCGGGTGAATGGCGATACCTACACCTGGACGCCCACGGCCGAGATGGCGGGTAGTTACATGTACCACTGCCATGTGCACACGGTGAAACACCTGGAAATGGGCATGTACGGCGCATTGATCATACGACCGAAAGACGCGGCGGGTAACCTGCTCAATCAACTTACCCCAGACCCGAAAACAACCTACGACGTCGCGCAGAGTTTTGTGTTCAGCACCGTGGACCCGGACTACCACACCGCGGTGGGTGATTCCACGGTGTTCGGCCACTACAACCCGCGCTATTTCCTGATCAATGGCACCGAGGGTAACGTCAGCACCGACCCCGCGGTGACAGTGAGCGCGGCAGTCAACAATAAGGTCGCGCTGCGCTTGATAGGGATACATTCAGTGAGCGGCACCTTCAGTATTCGGGACAGCAACGGCACAGCACAACCGTTCACGGTATACGTGCAGGACGGGCGTCAATGGCCAACGGCGGAGACCGTGACGCAGCTCGACATCGGCAGCGGCCAGCGATTTGATATCGTGTTCACCACCCCGGCAACCGGCGGTGCGTGGTATCCGCAAATGGCGTACAAAAAGCTGCGGGATGGCGCTGTTTATGCCACCACGTATGCCAAGGTGACGTTCTGACGGAGCTAGTATTTTCTAATACATTCACCTGTTTCAGACCGCTTATTTCATCTCGGTAACACCGTACACCACCCGGCGGTGTAGCGCGACGTCGCCAGGTCAGGCGGCTATCGTATTTGATGGGACAAAGTAGTGCTGGGTTTTGGAAAATGCAGCGTAAAAGTAGTAAGTCGGTCGGGCTGGCTTTCGGCGCCGACATGGCCGCCGTGTAGTTCCATGATGGATTTCACAATGGCCAGGCCAAGCCCGGAACTCATATCGGCGTGGCCACGCGCGTTGTCTGCGCGGTAGAACCGGTCGAAAATCCGCGCTAAATGATCGCCCGGGATGCCGGGGCCCGGGTTGCTCACGCGAAGTTCCACGGAGTCGGCGGTTGACGAAACCATTGCATGAATTTGGCTATCCGGAGGGCTGTGCCGAACAGCGTTGGAAATCAAATTTCCGATGGCGCGTTGCACCAGTATCCGATCCGCGCAGACGCTACCGTTGCCACCCGGGACGATACGCAGCCCGCTCTCATCGGCGAGCATCTGATAAAATTCCGTGATTTTATCGAGCTCGGCTCTTAGATCGATGTATTCCGCGTGCAAGGGTTCCTGCGCATTATCGGCCTTGGCGAGAAACAGCATGTCTCTGATCATCCTGGCCAGGCGTTCGTACTCCTCCAGATTGGATTCCAGTACAGTCCGGTATTCCTCGGCGTTGCGCGTGCGGGATAAGGCAACCTGCGTTTGGCCCATCAGGTTGTTGATCGGCGTGCGCAGTTCGTGTGCGAGATCCGATGAGAAATCCGAAAGCCTATCAAACGAGCTGTGCAGCCGCCCTAGCATGGCATTGAACGCGGCGGCCAGTTCTTTCAGCTCCGCGGGAGCATCCGCCACACTCAGGCGTTTTTGCAGATGGCTGGCGGATATTTCGCTTGCCGTTTCCGCCATGGTGCGCAATGGGCGCAGGCCGCGCCGCGCAATGAAAAAACCCAGGGAGGCGGCGGCGATACCGCTGACGAGCATGGTAATCAGCAATGTTTGCCGGTAACGCGCCAGGAGACTTTGCGCTTCGCCTGCATCAAGCGCCAGAACAATGAGCACCCTGGCGGATCGATGGCCGCCAAGCGCCCCCCATGCGGCGATGGAGTGGTAGGGGTGCGTGGGAGAGGGCATTGAGATAGCCGCGTGCGTCGGTAGGCTATCGACCGCTACCGCGCTTTTCAATAATTCCGCTGCTGGCGTCCAGTCCGAGGAAGACAACAGTACATTGCCCGGTTCATCCAATAGCGCAAGGCGAAGGTGAGGGTGGCCGATGATGACATCGCGGAACGGGTTGGGTGCGGCGACAATCTGCCGCGGGGTATCCACCGCGCTGAGTTGATGGCGGAAGAGATCGACCTTGCCGATCAGTTCTTCATGGTCGCGCTTCATCAATTCGAGATCGAGGAACCGGTACAAGAACGTCCCGGTCCCTGCCAACAGAACGATGGCCGTCATGGCGAACAGGAAACTCAGCCTGAAGGTAAGGGAGTTGAGTTTAATGCCCGGGATGCGCAACATCAGTCACGCGCCTCGAGGATATACCCCATTCCGCGCATGGTGTGAATCAGTTTTCTGCCAAAACCATCGTCGATTTTTGCGCGCAAACGCCGCATCGCAACCTCGACGACATTGGTTTCGCTGTCGAAGTTCATGTCCCATACCTGTTCGGCAATGAACGTGCGCGACAGCACCTCACCCTGACGACGCATCAGCAGGTGCAATAATGCGAATTCCTTGGCAGTGAGGTTGATCTTGGTCTGGCCGCGGATCGCCTTGCGTCGCATGGGGTCGAGCTGAAGATCGGCCACACGTAAGACCTCGGGCTGCGGTAGCTTGCCGCGGCGCAGGAGCGTGCGGATGCGCGCAAGCAATTCGGAAAAAGCAAAAGGTTTGACCAGGTAGTCGTCCGCCCCGAGCTCCAGCCCCTTGACCCGGTCCTCGACTTTGTCTTTTGCGGTGAGGAAAAGCACAGGCATTTGCCGGCTGCGGCGCAGTTCCTGCAGTACGGCCCAACCGTCTTTTCCTGGCAGCATCACATCGAGCACGACGACGTCGTAGTCGCCTGTCTGAGCCAGGTGCAGACCGTCCTGTCCATTGGTCGCCAGGTCCACGGTGAAACCATTCTCGCTTAAGCCCTTACACAGATAGTCGCCGGTTTTGGTTTCGTCTTCAATGATCAGAACCTTCATGCATGGCCTCGCGCGGAAATATCGGGTTTTGCGTCCTACCCGAGATTAAGTCTATTACAGAAATGTAATTTTCCAGTCAGGCAGATGTTGGTATTGGGAGCTTAAGATACAAGCCATGAAAAAGCTGCTTGCCGCGATTCTGATGGGTTTGGTCTTGTTAGTGCAAGAGGTTTCGGCTGGCCAGGACCATGGCGTACATCGGCATGCCGCGTCGTATGTCCCGCCACCTGGCGTTGGACAAACTCTGGGCCGGAGCTTCCTCGCGACCGGTACGGTGCGGAAAGTGGATAGAGAGAATGGCGTCGTGACGATATTCCACCAGCCGGTCGCGGCCTTGATGTGGCCGTCCATGACCATGCCCTTTGCCGTCGGCGATAAGGCCATGTTGGAGCGACTCAAGGTGGGCGAGCAGGTGGAGTTCGAATTTGCACGCGACGACAAGAACGTCGTGATTACCCACATCAAGTAGAGACTGAAGAGGACAGACAACGATGAAACGTATTTCCCCATCCCCCCTTATTTTACCGACCCTGCCACGCCGGCGATTTCTTCAGGGCCTTGCCGCAGGGGGTGTCCTGCTGGGATTGTCGCCCTGGCTCAAGCCGGCGTTTGCGCAGGAGCAGGCCGGGGCGGCCACCGGATCGGCCAAGGTGCTCACCGGCACTGAGTTCGATCTCACGATTGCCGAAACGCCGGTTAACTTTACCGGTACACCGCGCCTGGCCGTCACCATCAACGGCTCGATTCCCGCGCCGACGTTGCGTTGGCGGGAAGGCGATACCGTGACTCTCCGTATCCACAACCGGCTTGCCGAGGACACCTCCATCCACTGGCACGGCACCACCACCGCCAGCGCATCGGGCCGCGACTGGTTGGGTGACAGCAGCACGGTGTAGGCAATATGTTCAGCTTCGGCTTCCATCGCCAGACGCGCCGAGGGATGGAAG
>JANNJF010000213.1:0-1184 GCA_031405715.1 Gammaproteobacteria bacterium
TCTTGGGTTTTTTAATCATGCTAGCTCCAAATATTGTCAACTCGCTGGGCATCACCATCCCTCAAAAAGACAAAGTGAAAGTGCAAGTACCGCCCAACCGAAGCCGAAGAACATCTCGTGCGCATGCCACTGGGTCATGGAAAACGAGGTCGGTGGCGCCGGCAGCACGTTGGCAAAGAATCCCAGCCACAGCAGCGGCAGACTCAGACCGGATAAAAACGCCAGCGCAAAAAACGGACGAAAGCCGACCAGCCACAACGGGTGGGCCGGCAGTTTCATCCGGGGCTCCGGAGGCAGGTGTGCGTGACAGTGGGCGTCATGGGTATCTATACGTTCTCTGAAAAACAATCCGTTGCTTACAGGTTAGCTGAACAGGATAATCGCGCACAAATACTACCAAATAATCCGGGCCAGAGAGCCATGGCGCTGCCCTAAGCCTATATCCACCGCTGCAACGGGTACGATACCGAAACGGTCATCCCGATCATGGAGTGCGGGAGCTTGCTCCCGCTTTTATAATACAGCTCTTAGGTAGGGCACTAAACCTTAGCAGCGGCGGCAAGCCGCCGCACTCCACATTAAGCCGCACAGAAGCCACGGCACCTTTGGGTAGTTGAGTTATAAGAATTGGAATCTATTTCCCAATTCACATCAGTGTAAAACTGACTCCGATCCCAATAACTATTCCCGTGGCCAGCCATAAGTGCCATGAGGGTCAGATACCAGTTTGTACCAATAATAGTGGAAACTAGGATATGACGCCTCATGGCGCACAGCCCTTAATCTATTCAAATAGAGCCTACAAAAAGGCCTAAGAGCGGAGTAATCTATATTTTATGATACGACCCCTGAAGGAAATTGAACAAGAACTCCTGGGCCTCCCCGAAGCGGAGCGGGCGCGGCTTGCCCATCGCCTTATCGTGAGTCTGGATGCGGACGTGCGGCACGACGACGGTGTTGAGGCCGCCTGGCTGGAAGAGGACAAACGACGCGATGCTGAGATTGAACGCGGCGAGGTACAGACCATCCCGGCGGAAGAGGCTATGCGTAGAGCGCACGAAGCGCTTACCAACAAGAAGTAAACCCAAGGACAAAAGACTCAAGGATGGTGATCGAGTTCCACCCGACGGCACTGAGCGAACTCATTGACTCAGCCGGCTACTACGACAGAAAACTCTCAGGGC
>JANNJF010000214.1:0-13860 GCA_031405715.1 Gammaproteobacteria bacterium
ACCCAGTTCATGGACTTCGACCCGGGGGAGCTCAGCTTGATCGAACCCCTGCGCACCCTGCGCCTGCTGCACTACAGCGCCTGGCTCGCGCGTCGCTGGGACGATCCCGCGTTCCCGCATAATTTTCCCTGGTTCAACACCACACGCTACTGGGAGGAGCAGGTGCTGGCGCTGCGCGAGCAGGAGGCGTTGTTGAACGAAGCGCCCCTCGCCTGGTTCGACTAGTATTCCGTAAAAAAGCGTCCCCATGGAGTGCGGCGGCTGACCGCCGCTTTCTTCGCGGGAGCTTGCTCCCGCTGTCCAACCCATGGCTATATTTCCCTCCCATGGATGCCTCGTGAAGAAACCCCAAGGCTTTCCCGCAGAGCGGGGTGTTGTGATATGGCGTGCTGCCGGAGAGTGCGTGCGGCGGCGAGCCGCCGTAAATAAAGCGGGAGCGAGCTCCCGCACTCCGGCGATTACTCCGCTGCGGATTTCGCGTATGCTTGCGCGATGATCGACATGAAACGCAACGTCGGGCTGCTGGCCACCTGTCAGGCCCTCATGATGACGGCCAATGTGCTGCTCATCACCACCTCCGCTTTAGTGGGACAGCGCCTGGCGGCGCATCAGGAATTGCCCGAGTCCCTCGCCACCCTGCCCCTGGCGATCCAGTTCCTCGCCACCATGCTGACCACCATCCCGGCGTCGCTGTTGATGAAGCAGCTCGGGCGACGCGCCGGCTTTCTCCTCGGCACCGGCATGGGCCTGGCGGGCGCGGCACTTGCCTGTTACGCCATCCTGCAGCAAAGCTTCGTCCTGTTCGCCCTGGCCACCGCCCTGTTCGGCGTCAACAACGGCTTCGGTACCTACTATCGTTTCGCCGCCGCCGACAGTGCCACGCCGGATTACCGCGCCACCGCCATTTCCTATGTCATGGCGGGCGGCGTGGTCGCCGCCCTGCTCGGCACCAACCTGGCCAACTGGACCCGCGGCCTGCTGGCCGACGCGCCCTTCGCCGGCAGTTACTTCGTGCTCATCGGCCTCTACACGCTGTCACTGGCGGCGCTCACTTTTATCCGCATCCCGCGCCTGGATGCATGGACGCGCCAGCATTCCGGCCGCCCGCTGCGCGCCATCGTCGTCCAAAAGACCTTCATCGTGGCCGTCGCCGCGGCCATGCTCGGCTACGGCGTCATGTCCCTGATCATGACGGCGACGCCCCTGGCGATGCATGCGCATGCGCACAATTTTTCCAGTACCGCCTTCGTCATCGAGTGGCATGTGCTTGGCATGTTCGCGCCATCATTTTTCACCGGCCACCTGATCCGCCGCCTGGGGGTGGCCAATGTCATGCTCGCAGGCGCGCTACTCAACGGCCTGACCGTCGCCATCAATCTCACCGGCACCAGCGAGACACACTTCTGGGCGGCACTGTTCCTGCTCGGTGTCGGCTGGAATTTTCTCTATGTCGGCGGCACCACCCTGCTGACCGAGGTCTACGACGAACAGGAAAAGGCCAAGGTCCAGGCACTGAACGACTTTCTCATCTTCACCACCGCCACCGGCGCGATACTCACCGCCGGCGTACTGCAACACCTGTACGGCTGGCGCGTGGTCAATCTCGGCGTGCTGCCACTGATACTCGCGATGCTGGTCGCGGTGGTGTGGCTGAAGCGCCGCCACCGCAGCGAGCCGGTTGCGCCCGCCGCGGCGATCGTTACGGAGGAAATCTGATCCATGGCCACCCGACCTTATAAAGGAATATCGCCCAGCCTTGGCGAACGCGTCTACGTCGATCCTCAAGCCACCGTGATCGGCGACGTCAGTATCGGTGCCGACAGCTCCATCTGGCCCATGTGCTCGTTGCGCGGCGACGTGAACCACATCCGCATCGGCGAGCGCACCAGCATCCAGGACGGCAGTGTCCTCCACGTCACCCACCGACATGCGGCGCGCCCCCAGGGCAACGCCACCCACGTCGGCAACGATGTCACCGTCGGTCATAAAGTCATCCTGCACGGCTGCACGGTGGAGGATATGTGCCTGATCGGCATGGGTGCCATCGTGCTCGACGGGGCGGTGATCCGTTCCCACGTGCTGCTCGGCGCGGGATCGCTGGTGGGCGAAGGCAAGGAGATCGAGGGCGGCTATCTGTGGCTCGGCCGGCCGGCGAAGCGCATACGTGAACTTACGCAAGAGGAAATGAAGTGGTTCGCCTACTCGGCGAAGCATTACGTGAAACTGAAGAACGATTATTTGTAGGGCGGGCACGCCACATTAAAGCGGGAGCAAGGTCCCGCACTCCAGATCCCTACCACGTCTCGCCGAAGGGACGCGCCTCGATCTCGAACGACCAGGCCGATGACTTCTGTTGCGTGAGCATAAAAACATTCTCGGCAACGGCGTCCGGCTGGATGAAGAAGCTGTCCGGCTTGTCCGGCAGCATCTTGCGCGTCGCCGGTATGTCGACCACGCCGTCCAGGATAACCAGCGCAATATGAATGCCCGCGGGCCACAGGTGGCGCGCCATGGATTCGGCCAGGCTCTTCTGCGCGGCCTTCGCCGGCGCGAACGCCGCCGTACGCGCACCGCCGCGACGCGAGGCCGTGGCACCGATGAAGACGATACTCCCACGCCGGTTCTTCTTCATGGCCGGGATCACCTGCTTCGACGCGAGCAGCGCGCCGAACACATTGGTGCGCCAACTGGCCTCAAAGTCCTGCGGCGTAATGTCCTCGACATTGGCCCACACACCGACGCCCGGGTTGTAGACCAGCACCTCGACCTCGCCGAGATCTGTGCGGATGGTATTGAAGGTACGCTCAACCGCGGCGGCGTCGGTAACATCGCACGCATAGGCACGTGCCCCGCCCAGCGTCGCTGCCAAAGCCAGGGTGACATCCGTGCTGCGGGCCACGAGCGCCACCTGGTAGCCCTGCGACGCGAAACGCCGTGCAAAGGCAGCGCCATTTCCGGGACCCACACCGACGACGACACATACCGGTTTATTGGATTGAGTAACCATGTTCTTTTATCCTTTCCAGTGGGGAGGGGTAGTCTTGACGAAGTACGGCAACTGCTCGATGCGCTGCATAAAGGTGGCGAGCCTGGAACCGATGAGCGGCCCCGCCCCATGCTGGGGTTGTTTGGCATGCAGGCGTCTGATCAAGGCCAGCAACGGATAGAGCGTGAAGTCCGCTATCGATAGACTGCCGGCGCAAAAGTCGCCGCGCAGCGCACTCTCGAAGTAGCCCAGCTCGCGTTGCAGGTCCGTGAGCGCCAGAGCGATGAGCGTGGAATCACCGCCGCCGTCGGGACGGAACAAGGTCTGCTCCATGAGCCGTCGCACCACGGGGTAGAGGTAGTGGTCCGCCTCGGCGGCCAGGCGACGGGCCATCGCCCGGTCACGCGGGTGGCGCGGCAGAACAGGGTGCTCGGTGTAGCGCTCCTCCAGGTACTCAACGATGGCGGCGGACTCCCAGAGGATGACATCGTCGTCCACCAGGGCGGGCACCTTGCCACGGGGGTTGATGGCCAGGTACGCCGGTGCCTTCAGGTCACCACCCTGCAAGGACATCAGCTTGAGTTCGTAACGCAGCTGTTTGTGCTCCAGTGCCAGCCAGACGTTCCAGGAGAAAGGGGAGCCGGAGCCGTAATAGAAGGTGATCGCCATGGGTGGATGGACCTTAAGTCAGAGTACTTGTAACAGCGTCAGGACCAGGACCATCTGGCAACCAAAGCCAATGACAAAGGCCACCGTGCGCAACAACGGAACGGCGAAGGTATAAAGGACCGCATGGGCGAAGCGCACGACGAAGTACACCATGCAGGCCGTGGCGGTCGTGGGCGTGTTCATACCCGTCATCTGTAGCGCCAACACCAGCGGCGCAAAGACCACGAGATTTTCCACGGCGTTGGCATGCGCCCGCATCAACCGTTCCGCCCAGGGCGCCTTCGGACGGGTGTCGGGCTGGGGGTTCCATACCGCCGGCCAGGGGCCATGCTCCTTCATGCGGTTCAGGATGTACGGAGCAAACATCAGCGCCGTCATCGTGGTGGTTAACACCAGCCAATACAATTCTGTCGTCATTGCCGTATGCATTTTGTTCCTCTTTAAGGTTGATAACTCTTGCGACCCACGTTCTAAGAAATAACCCGTTTTCCTGCACACCGGCAGCGTGCCTGTCACGTTTCGCTGACCCTTGTGCGGCGGTTGTCTTGTCACTGCAAACGGACTATAAAGACTGGATACACACTTGAACAGTACGCACAAATAGCACCTATAGTGTCCTATTTGATACTAGGGTCGCGTGCCCGCCCTAAGAGCCATAATCAGGGTCGCGTGCCCGCCCTAAGAGCCATCAATGGAAACCGCCCATGCGAAAACAACGTCATACCACTTACACGCATTGCCCGGTCGAAGCGACCCTGGACATCATCGGTGGAAAATGGAAATCCATTATCCTTTTCCGCGTACTGGAGGAAACCCGGCGCTTCAATGAACTCCGCCGTCTACTGCCCTCCCTGACCCAGCGGATGCTGACTAACCAACTGCGTGAACTTGAGCGTGACGGGCTGATTGCGCGCAGGGTTTATGCGGAAGTTCCACCCAAAGTGGAATACTCGATCACGGCCTTCGGTAAAACCCTCGAGCCGGTGCTGCTGTCCCTGACACTTTGGGCTGAGACGCACATGCTTCCACGAATAACCCGGGGAACATAACCCAAGCGGAAGAACGTTTGCAGAAACACAAGCGAGCAACGGCAACAACTCTGATTTCCCGTCCTGACAGGCGGCAAAATATGCCGGCCCTCGATTATGGCTCTTCGGGCGGGCACGCCACACTAAATAATCATTCCTCTAAAATGAATGCATGGCTCCAAGCCCGAGTAACCGGATATTGATTTCCAATTCGTTACCCTTGCTATTCAATACGAATGATGTGTTGACATGTCAATGACGGCCGGACCCCAACTTTGCCTGGCTTGGTGATGAGGAGTTCGGCAGCGAAAGAACTTCCGAAAAGTAAGCAACTGGGCGATAATGAACAAGGTGACTTCAATGGCCAAACTAGCGATCAATATTGATGAGCCCTTTCAGGCTCTTGCACATGCGCCAATTGTGGAGGCGGTGATTGACATTCGAGCCCGCCCAGCGGCGACGCTAGAAGAAGCAATCTTAAAACCACAATTGGAGGCCAGGCTCAGCGGCTACCAGTTCTTGGACTCGATGCAGCATGTCCAAATTCGTCACGAGATGAATTTGGCGGGTGGCGCGACAAGCAGTCCAGTCATCCGTGAATTGGACTGGAAAGGATTACGCTTCCAATCTGACGACAAGAAACATATCGCGCAATTCAATCGTGATGGGTTCGTTTTTAGCCGTCTGGAGCCCTATCAGAGTTGGGAGCGGCTTTACGAAGAAGGCATGCGGCTTTGGCATGTATATGTTGAGTTGGCCCAGCCCGTCGAGATTCACCGGATTGGACTGCGTTATATCAACCGCATCCGACTACCGTCTGAAGAACTGCGCTTTGAGGATTACCTAGATCCAGCTCTGGTATCGCCGAAGGGCCTGGGCTTGCCGTTTCATGGCTTCCTGCATCAGGACACACTCGCCGTTCCGGATCATCCGTATGCAATCAACATCATCAGGACCATGCAACCTCCGGAGGGGCTGGGAGTCCAAGGCCTAAGTCTGATCCTCGACATTGACACATTCACCACACAAGCGTGCGAGTTGGATGAGACGCTACTGAAGCAGCGCCTTCTGGAAATGCGCTGGTTGAAGAACAAGGTATTTTTCAGCAATGTCACACCAAAGGCCATGAAACTGTTCCAGTAGATTTTGGAGACCCAATACATGACTGCAATAGCACTTCGTCAATTTACTTCTCTGAACTCAGGTGGCACCAGCGAGTCGGCAAGTTTTGTCGCTGAGCAGGTTCAGAAATGGCGCCAGCGGTTACAGGATTCCTACAGCCTCGGACAACAGGCAAAAGGATCGCTCAATGAGCTTTATCGGGTTTATGAAGAGTGCATCCAATCAAATTGGGACGGCTATGGGGCTGCGCCGGTTTCCGTGCGCACATTCCAGTCAGCTTATGAATTCCTGGAAGCATTGCCACTGGGTACACCCGCCCCATCCGTTGGCGCAGAACCGGATGGAGATCTTACTTTGGAGTGGTACCGTGCACCGCGTCGCACGCTATCCGTGAGCATCAGCCATCAGGGTGAACTGCATTACGCTGCGTTGATCGGTCTCAGGAAACACTATGGGACCGAGCCGTTCTACGGTGAAGTGCCAAAGACTATCACTGATCTTATTCACCGCGTGTTGGCGACGTGAGCAACGAAAAGAAGGGGTCGCCGATTACATCCGACGAGCTACTGGCTCGTTTCATTCTCTTTAGCAACTGGATTCGCAGCTCTGAACCAGTCAAGACAGTGAAACCCGATGCGTTCATCCCGCCCCTCTCTCTAGATCTTTCGGTTACTCGTCACGAGCATCTCTCTGAGCATGAGCTCTGGCATATAGGGCAAGGCGTCGCAGACGCAAGGCCGGCAACACTTTACGGGCGCGCAGATATTCGCGCCGCAGAAGTGTGGCGGCAATCGCTTGATGTCGAGTCCAGACCGGTAAGCGGCAACCCGAACCATGCCACCGTAATCGGCTGGCCTGCCGACAAGCCGTCGCAGAAGATCATCGCTCAGGAACTTGCCGCCAAGGCCTATTTTGTACCCAAGTTTCAGCCAGCTCGGAGTTGAAGCTGACTCGCGGGATGCCCTACACCCGAGCAGAGACATGTTGTCATGCTACGCGCACTATGATGGGCAAGTAGCCAACCATTACCAGGAACCGGGACTTGGATTTGATGGTAGCGATGAAAACCTGGCGTACCGTCCTGCTTTTCGTTCTCCTTGCAGGATGTGGCACACATCTCCCGAGAATTTCTGCCCAGGGCAGTGTGCAGGGTCACAGGATAAGTACCAGCGTGGATTCCGAAATCGCGCGCTACTATCTCGAAGCTTATCTGGCGGACAGAAAAACAAACGCACAGTTCGACCAACAGATTGAAGCCGCTGTGGAAAGCGCAAAAGCCATACCCCTGCGACGCGATCAGTTGAGTTATCTCTCCCACCAGCTCTCGGTGGATTTCGCTGCCCTGTATCTGGCCAGGCACGTATTGGAAGACACACAAAATAGACCGGTTCAATCGGTTTATGACGATACCGTCAGACGCGTCACACGGGAAGGTGCCCTGCCCAAATTACCCGCGGGGTCGTCCTCCTACGTTGTGCTTTTTGTTCCGGGCATGTTTTATCAGTCGGAAAAAGGCAACGGTGCGGATTTATCCAGCCCGAGAAAAATTGTGACGCAGATGGGTCTGGAAAACTACTTTATTGAAATCAACCAAAGTGGCACCGTTGAACACAACGCCTCCTTGGTAGAGCAAGCTGTTCTTCACTATAGCGGTTCCGGCAAGGACATCATTTTAGTGAGCGCCAGCAAGGCCGGCCCGGAAGTCGCGCAGGCCCTGAGTTCCCTCGAAAAGTCGCAACAAGCCCACCGAGTCAGGGCGTGGATAAATATCGGTGGCCTTCTACAAGGCAGCGCCTTGGCAGATGCAGCTCTGGACTGGCCGAAGCGGGCCTTGGTTCATCTTGTCTTTTGGTGGAAGGGCTGGGACCTGGCCAGCATCGAGAGTATTACCACTCAGCAAAGCCAGACTCGCTTCCGCGAATTTGTTTTACCGAAACAGGTGCTCATCATCAATTATATCGGCATCCCCCTCTCAGGTAACATTAGCCAGCGCGCCGTGGACGGTTATCGTGAACTCAGAGTACGGGGACCAAACGACGGGCTAACCTTGATTCCTGACGAGATTGCACCGAACAGCCTCACGATCGTCGAGCTTGGACTGGATCACTTTCTATTGGCCCCGGATATCGATTTCAGAACAGGTGCCCTGACTTACAGTGTGATGCACCTGCTCCTCACGAATGGCTAAGCGTTTTTCCCCCTACTGCCTCCACTCAGTTGCTATACTGTAAAAATCCCCGCGGATAGAAGCCGGGAATGACATCCTATATACCAATCAAACACCACTATACCAATCAAACACCACGTCCACCCACGGAACCCCTCATGCGCACCCTGCTCGACGCCGCCATCGCCCAGACCGGCGAACTGATACTCGGCAAGGAACGCCAGGTGCGCCTGGCGCTGGCCTGCCTGCTGGCGCGCGGGCACCTGCTGATCGAAGACCTGCCGGGCATGGGCAAGACCACCCTGGCGCAGGGGCTGGCGCGGGTAATGGGTCTGGACTTCCGGCGCATACAGTTCACCAGCGATCTGTTGCCGGCGGATATCCTCGGCGTGTCCATTTACCAACCGGACACCCGGGATTTTCATTTTCATCCCGGCCCGGTGTTCAGCCAGCTGGTGCTGGCGGATGAAATCAATCGCGCTACGCCTAAGACCCAAAGCGCGTTGCTCGAGGCGATGGAAGAACGCCAGGTGACCTGCGACGGCCTGACCCATGCCCTGCCGCAACCGTTTTTTGTCATCGCCACCCAGAACCCACGCCACCAGGTGGGCACCTATGCGTTGCCGGAATCGCAGCTCGATCGTTTTCTCATGCGCATCGACATGGGCTATCCGGACCGCCACGCGGAACGTGAACTGCTGAAGGGCCGTGACCGGCGCGAACTGCTGCACGACATGCAACCGGTGCTGGACGGTGCGCGCCTGCAGCGCCTGCAACAACTCGTCAGCCAGATCCGCGCCAGCGACGCCCTGCTCGACTATGTCCAGGACCTGATCGACGCCAGCCGCCGCTCACCCTGGTTCGCCCACGGCATGAGTCCGCGCGCCGGCGGCGCGCTGTTGGGTGCGGCGCGCGCCTGGGCCCTGCTCGATGGCCGCGACATGGTGTTACCCGAGGACGTGCAGGCCGTGGCACCGGGGGTCATCGGTCATCGCCTGCAACCGGCGGCGTCCCAGGGGGAGCATGCCGGCGGCGCACTGATCACACGCTTTATCGAGTCCGTGCCTATACCGTGAAGAGCCCCACCTCCGTGGTGTTGGGTCAGCGGCAGGTCTACATATTGCCGACGCGGCATGGACTGCTGTTCAGTCTGGTGCTGCTGGCGCTGCTGCTCGCCTCGGTCAACTACAACAACGGTCTCGGCTTTCTCCTCACCTTTCTGCTTACATCCATGGCGATCGTCGCCATCCTCGATACGCAGCGCAATCTGCTGCGCCTGCGCATCAGCCCGGGGGCGTGCGCGCCGGTGTTCGCCGGCGAGAATGCGCAGTTCACCCTCTGCCTGCATAACGATACGCACCGACCACGTCGCGCCGTGCAACTGGAATTCAACAAACAACGGGTGGCGCGCAGCGACATCGGTGCGCAACAAAGCGCGTGCCTGCCCCTGGCGGTGCCGGCAACCCGGCGTGGCTGGCTTGCGTGCCCAACCCTGGTGGTCTCGACCCAGTATCCCCTCGCCCTGATGCGCGCCTGGTCGCCGCGCCTGCGGTTCGAACAGCGTTGCCTGGTGTATCCGACACCGGCCACGGAGGCGACACTGACGCGGGCACTGGAATCGACGCCGGCGTCCATGCCGGGTATGCAGGCCGGTGGTGACGACTACAGTGGGCTGCGCCCCTTCCGCGCCGGCGACAGCGCCCAGCGCATCAGTTGGAAAACCCTGGCGCGCGGCCAGGGGCTGCACACCAAGGAATTCTTCGACGGTGGCCAGCAGACGTTGTTCTTCGACTGGCAGTCGCTGGCACCGCTGGATACGGAGACCCGCCTGAGCCTGCTGTGCCGCGCGGTGTTGGAGGCGGAAGGCGCGGGTCAACCTTATGGCCTGCGTCTGCCCCACCTCACGCTCCAACCTGGGTCCGGTGAACAGCACCAGCACGCGTGTCTCGAGGCCCTGGCGTTGTTCGAGCCATGGCCAACGCAGCCCGCCACGTGAAGCTCGCCGGTCCGCACCCCGACCGCCACACCGCCTACTGGCTGCTCGCCAGCGTGTTGCTGGTGCTGGCACCGCATGCCGCGTATCAACCCCTTTGGCTCAGCCTTGGTGTGCTCGCGCTGCTCGCCTGGCGCACGCTGCTCACGCTGCGTGCCTGGCCGGTGCCCGGCCGCCTGTTGCGCACCGCGCTGACGCTGTTGATGACGGTGCTCGTCTACAACTACTACGGCACGGTGTTCGGGCGCGACGCCGGCATCGCACTCCTCTGTGGCATGCTGGCGCTCAAGCTGCTGGAACTGCGCAGTCAGCGCGACTATCTGCTGGCGGCGTTTCTTCTGTACTTTCTTATCCTCGCGAGTTTTTTGTATTCCCAATCCCTGTGGCTGGCGGCTTACCTGCTTGGTGCCGTGCTGTTGTGCACCGCCACCCTGGTGCGCCTGGCGCAACCCGGCGCCGAGGGACGTTACGCCCTGAGACTCGCAGCGCGTCTGTTGCTGCAGGCCTTGCCGTTGATGCTGGTGATGTACCTGCTGTTTCCGCGCATGCAGGGCTCCCTCTGGGGGTTGCCCGTGGATGCCCACGGCGGCGTCACCGGCATGGCGGACGAATTGCGCCCCGGCAGCATCAACCAGCTGAACCAATCGGAGGCCATCGCGTTTCGCGCGGCCTTCAGCGGCGCGCTGCCGGCCAATGCCGATCTCTACTGGCGCTCGCTGGTGCTGTGGCAGACCGACGGCCGCACCTGGTCCCGCGGCGGGCAGTCGCTGCCTGTGGAGCGCGGCTTCGAAGGCCTAGGCGCGCCGGTGGATTATGTGATCACCTTCGAGGCAAGCAACAAGCCGTGGCTGGTGGCCCTCGACCTGCCCGCCACGCAACCGCCCAACCTGCGTCTGCTACCGGGTTTCGTGCTGGCCGCCGCAGCACCGGTGCGCGAGCGCCTGCGCTACGCGCTCACCTCCTGGCCGCGCTATCGCACCGGCGCGTTGTCGCAGAGGGAACGCGCCGCCGCGCTGCAGCTGCCCGCGGATATCGGCGTGCGCACCCGCGACCTGGCCAGGCAGTGGCTCCAGCAGTCGACCAGCGACGCCGAGGTGGTGCAGGCGGCCCTGAATTATTTTCATAGCGAGAATTTTATCTATACCCTGCAACCGCCGTTACTCGGCAATCAGCCGGTAGAGGAATTCCTGTTCGAGGTACGGCGTGGTTACTGCGAGCACTATGCCTCGGCCCTGGTCACCCTGATGCGCGCCGCGGGCATACCGGCGCGTGCCCTGGCCGGCTATCAGGGTGGCGAGTTCAATGCGTCCGGCAACTATTTCATCGTGCGCCAATCGGACGCCCACGCCTGGGCCGAGGTATGGCTGGAACAGCGCGGCTGGGTACGCGTCGATCCCACGGCGGCGGTGGCACCGGAGCGTATCGAATACGGCGCCGACGCCGTGCGCCGCCTCGCGCGCCAGGGTGCGGCCTTCGGCCAACTGCCGGCGGAGGCCATGCGCCGCGCCTTATCCCTGGGTTGGCTGGAGGACCTCGCGCGCCAGGGCAACCACCTCTGGGACGCGGTGGATACGCTATGGAATGAATGGGTGCTGGACTACAGCGTCGAGCGTCAGCAGCAATTGTTGCGCCGCCTCGGCTTCGAAGCGCCCTCGCCGTTGCTTATGGTGGAGTTGCTCGCGGGCCTGAGTGCGCTGCTATTGTTGGGCTATGCCGTCTACGGCTGGCGCGTGCCTAGCCGTGATCCGGTGCAGCGGTCTTACCAAAAATTCTGCCGCAAGCTGGCGCGTATCGGGCTGGTGCGGGCCCCGCATGAAGGGGCGCAGGATTTTGCGCGGCGTTGCACACAACAACGACCGGATGTGGCCGGGGGTGTTGCACGCATTACGCAACACTATATCCGCCTGCGCTACGGTGCACCGGCCACGCGCCAGGATCGGCAACAGTTCAAACGCGCGGTGCAGACGTTCCGTGTGGCGAAAAAAACATCGGCTGGCTGATTTCTTTCGCGTCATTGCGGACGTTGCGCGGCCACCTCCGATACACCCCCTGCACCACAACAGCCCAAGCCGGTGACCGGCTTCACTGCGTTGGTGCACGGCCACGCGGTAATCGGCAGCAGGCCCTTGCTTTGTAAGCAGATTTTGCCTGGCATGAAAGTTGCTTTTGTGAGGGTGCAAGCGAGTCGCAAGACGAAGAGAGGCAAACCCTGTGCGTGTACTGCTGGTGGATGAGGATCTGGAACGGGCGGAGCGGCTGAAGACGGCCCTGCGCGCGACCGGCTGCACGATATCGGCGCATGTGCATACGCCGGAGAATTTACTGGCGCGTGTGCAGGAGATCGCCCCGGACATGATCATCATCGACCGCGACTCGCCCGACCGGGATACGCTGGAACACGTATGCAGCGTGACGCGCGATGCACCGCGCCCCATCGTGCTGTTCACACATGCCAACGATCGTGTCTCGATCCAAGCGGCGGTGAAGGCCGGGGTAAGTGCCTACGTGGTCGGCGGCGTGAACACCGACCGCATCCGCACCATCATGGACGTGGCGCTGGCGCAGTTCCAGGAGTTTCAGCAATTGCGCCAGGAACGGGACGTGGCCAGGAACTCGCTGGCCGAGCGCAAGCTCATCGAGCGCGCCAAGGGCATCGTCGGCAAACAGCGCGGCGTGGGCGAAGACCAGGCGTACGCGCTGCTGCGCAAGCTGGCGATGGACCGCAACCAGCGCATCGGACAGGTGGCGGAGAATGTCATCGCGCTGGCGGAACTGTTGACGTAACGCACCTATACCGGCCTTATCCATGGATAAGGCCGGGTTGTAGAAAGACTTACGACCAACCGACCCAACGACGGGCCGGGTGGACAGAATGGCGGCGGGCCGAGTGGCCCGCTATCGGGCAACGGCGCCCTGGCCACCGGGATATTTCCCGGCAGGTCGGGCGCCGTTTTTTTTTGCAACAGCGGGAGAGCAACGATGAGTGATGAGAACAAGACCAAGCAGCGCAACACCCCGGCGGTTGGCGCCAGCGACACATCGCGCCGCGATTTTCTCAAGACCGGCCTGGCCGCCGGCCTGGGTGGCGCGGGCCTACTCGGCATGCTGCCGGCGGGCGTGCGCAACGCCGCCTGGGCGGCGGGCTCGGATGCGCCGGAAAAAGCGGAAGTCAAAATCGGCTTCATCCCCCTCACCGATTGCGCGAGCGTGGCCCTCGCCTCCGAGCTCGGCTTCGACAAGAAGTACGGCCTCAAGATTACCGCCTCCAAGGAGGCGAGCTGGGCGGCGGTGCGCGACAAGCTGGTGAACGCCGAGCTCGACGCCGCGCACGTACTCTATGGCTTGATGTACGGCGTGCAACTTGGGCTCAGCGGCCCGAAGAAAGACATGGCGATCCTCATGGGCCTGAACCACAACGGCCAGGCGATCACGCTTTCCAACCAGCTCAAGGAGAAAGGCGTCACCGACGGCGCCTCGCTCAAGGCGCTCATCGACAAGGAGAAGCGCGAATACACCTTCGCCCATACTTTCCCGACGGGCACCCACGCCATGTGGATCTACTTCTGGCTGGCGGCCCACGGCATCCATCCCTTCGCCGACGTGAAGACGATCACCGTCCCACCCCCGCAGATGGTGGCCAATATGCGCGTCGGCAACATGGACGGCTACTGCGTCGGCGAGCCGTGGAACGCGCGCGCCATCGTCGACAAGATCGGATTCACCGCGCTCACCACCCAGGACATCTGGAAGGACCACCCGGAAAAAGTACTGGGCACGCGCCTCGAGTTCGCCCAGCAATACCCGAATACCGCGCGCGCCATGATCATGGCCGTGCTCGAGCCGCTGCTTGGTTGTTGCCCTGCGCCCACGATGATGGCTCCGGAATCCTGCAAAG
>JANNJF010000215.1:0-2008 GCA_031405715.1 Gammaproteobacteria bacterium
CGAATTCTCCGATGATCCTGGTCATTGCGGCGAAAAAATCCTCGAAGCTATCCAGCTGGCCTGGATAGACGAAGCTGGCCATTGACTCGACTGGCACTGACGTAGGTCCTAGAACCCGTAGGGTGGGCATTGCCCACCAGCGGAGCCTATCGACGCCCCGTGTGGTGGGCGATGCCCACCCTACGAGCGATTGATCCCTTTCCGTCTTCCCCGAGGCAGATTCAACGCCCCCTCTGCGGGCAAGGGTGGGTCTGCCCGGGACGGCCGGTCCTTATGCTATGACCGGTTTGATTGTGTGTCTGCCCTCGAACCGTTAAACTACGGAATTTAAACGTAAAGGCCGGAATCGCACCCGGCCTGCCCGGCCACGTGGCCTCAAGACACTATTATTGGAGTTTTCATGGCGTTAGAACGCACTTTTTCCATCGTCAAACCGGATGCGGTGGCGAAAAATCATATCGGCGAGATCTATGCACGCTTCGAGAAGGCCGGCCTGCGTATCGTGGCGGCAAAAATGCTGCACCTTACCCAGTCCCAGGCGGAAGGCTTTTATGCCGTCCACAAGGAACGCCCGTTCTTTAAAGATCTGGTGAAGTTCATGGTGTCCGGCCCGGTGATGCTGCAGGTGCTGGAGGGTGAAAACGCCGTGCAGAAAAACCGCGAGATCATGGGCGCCACTAACCCGAAAGACGCCGCCGCCGGCACCATTCGCAAGGATTTTGCCTCCAGCGTCGAGGAAAACGCCGTGCACGGCTCCGACGCCGCGGACACCGCGCGCGCCGAGATCAGTTACTTCTTTCCTGAAATCGCCCTCTGTCCGCGTACGCGTTGAGAGTGAGCCCCGTGCCCTCCACTGATGCCGTCAACCTTCTCGGCCTGGATCTCCCGGGCCTGAAGGCGTTTTTTGCCGGTATTGGTGAAAAGCCGTTTCGTGCCGGCCAGGTCATGCAGTGGATGCATCACTATGGCGTGTCCGATTTCGATGCCATGACCAACATTAGCAAGGACCTGCGCGCGCGCCTGAAAGAGACGTCCGTGATCGCCGTGCCGGAGATCGTGCTCGACCAGGTGGCCGAGGATGGCACGCGCAAGTGGCTGTTGCGCCTGGCGGATGGCAATTGCATCGAGTCGGTATTCATACCGGAGGACGACCGCGGCACCTTGTGCGTTTCATCCCAGGTCGGTTGTGTATTGAACTGTTCCTTTTGCTCCACCGCGCGTCAGGGTTACAACCGCAATCTCACCAGCGCCGAGATTATCGCCCAGGTATGGGTGGCCAACCGTGCCCTGAACCGCGATCCCAAAGGTCAGCGCATTATCACCAATGTGGTCATGATGGGCATGGGCGAGCCGTTGCTGAATTTCGACAATGTGTTGCCGGCCATGCAGATCATGCTGGACGACATGGCCTATGGCCTGTCGAAGCGGCGGGTGACATTGAGCACCGCGGGCGTGGTGCCGATGCTGGAGCGCCTGCGGCAGGAGTGCCCGGTGAGTCTCGCGGTGTCCCTGCATGCGCCGAATGACGCGCTGCGCGATCAATTGGTGCCCCTCAACAAAAAGTATCCCATCGCAGAACTGCTGGAGGCGTGCCGGCGCTATGTGGCCGGCGATAATCGCCGGCGCGTGACATTCGAGTACGTGATGCTCGCAGGCATCAACGACACACCGGCGCATGCGCGCGAGCTGGCGCGACTGCTGCAGGATGTACCCTCCAAGGTAAATCTTATACCGTTCAATCCCTTTCCCGATTCCGGATACCAGCGCTCGGAACGTGAGGTGATCGATCGTTTCCGCGATATTCTGATGCGCGCCAACCTGACCACCATGACACGCAAGACGCGCGGCGATGACATCGATGCCGCCTGCGGCCAGTTGGCCGGTAAGGTAATGGATCGCACCCGGCGTTCACTCAAACGCGCCCCCGCTCCAGGGACCGCCCAGTGAGCAATTTGAGCACGACAGCAGTGCGTTTTGCCACGCTGCTTCTGTTGGGCGTGGCGCTGAG
>JANNJF010000216.1:0-3931 GCA_031405715.1 Gammaproteobacteria bacterium
ACCCAATGGATTTTTGCGCACAAGTCCCGAGCGGGCATCACACATACTGAGAAAAATAACTGCATCATCAGGAAAACCAAAATCTTTTCGTGTCAATGCAGACGCAATAGCGCTTCGAACCGGATAAGGAACAATGCGAACTGGGACACGAGTGTGCACCGAAACGGCATCCGCAACAAACCGCGTCGGTACCCATACTTCATCGACATACTGAAATGTGTCTAACCAATTATTGGGCAGATCCTGGAGTTCCCAAACCCAATAGCCAATGATCCTCTTGTAACGGACAGCTTTATGGCCTAAAACGCTAAGGCCATATAATAATTCCGGCGGATTAAGGTGGAGTATCAACTGCCCACCCTCATCTGCGACTGCTTCTTTGCCAAGATCGACAACCACATTCTCTCTCCAAGGAAAGAATCGACTTAGATCCGCATAGCGCGTATCGAATCCTAGCTCACGGAACGCGAAGAGCGTCAACCTCGCTGCTTCTCCGATCCCAACAGTGGAGCGCAGAAACCCGGCGACTGTCACCGGTCCTGTGCGCAATGTGCGCCTACTAATCCTGCTCTTGAGAAGAAACGACATAAGAGTTTTCTGCACAGGGCGGCGCACAAATGCAGGAATCAGCCTCAAAGTTTGTCGGGCAATGCGATAAATAATAGTCACCTCAACTAAACCACCTGGTTGCCACAAAAATACAGTCGTAGGCTGTCGTCAGCGCAAGTCATGCATAGGCGATATTCAAACATATGGACCTTTCATGAAGTTTTCGAAGGCCGGGCTATTCGTGATAATTAAAAGTGTTATAGCCATGACTCTTGATTAATTCGTCGCGTTCCGCACTCTTGAGATCTTCGCGCACCATTTCGGCTACTAGCTCACTAAAGGTAACCTTGGGAGTCCAACCTAATTTAGTTTTCGCCTTGCTCGGATCGCCCAACAGGGTTTCCACTTCGGTGGGCCGGAAATACCGGGGGTCAACGGCGACGATACATTTTCCATTGACATCATAACCCTTTTCACCCACGCCCTTGCCTTCCCAGCGAATTTTTATCCCGAGCTCTTTAGCCGCCGCATTGATAAAATCACGCACGCTGTACTGCACACCAGTAGCAATCACGAAATCTTCGGGGCTCTCCTGCTACAACATCAACCATTGCATTTCAATGTAGTCTTTGACGTGGTCCCAATCGCGCTTGGCATCAACATTTCCAAGGAAAAGGCAATCCTGTAATGCCAGCTTTATTCGCGCCAGTGCGCAAGTAATCTTGCGAGTAACGAAGGTCTCACCACGGACAGGAGATTCGTGGTTGAAAAAAATACCATTACAGGCATGCATGCCATAAGCTTCGCGGTAGTTCACGGTTATCCAATAAGCGTAGAGCTTGGCCACAGCGTATGGGTACGCGGATAGAAAGGCATAGTCTCCTTCTGCGGGGTTTCCTGGACTAAACCATAGAGCTCAGAAGTAGGCGCCTGGTAGAAACGGGTTTTCTTTTCCAGACCAAGTATACGAATGGCTTCAAGGATTCGAAGTACACCCAAAGCATCGGAGCTGGCTGTATATTCAGGTTCCTCAAAAGAAACCGCGACATGACTCTGAGCCGCGAGGTTATAAATTTCGTCCGGTTGTGTCTGCTGAATGATGCGGATCAGGCTCGAGCTGTCGGTAAGATCACCATGGTGGAGCATGAAATGCCGGTTTGCTTCATGGGGATCCTGATATAGATGGTCGATCCGGTCAGTGTTAAAGAGCGAGGACCGACGCTTGATGCCATGCACAATGTAGCCTTTATTAATCAGGAATTCGGCAAGGTAGGCACCATCTTGGCTGGTAACACCCGTAATCAACGCAATCTTTGGCATAGAACAAAATCCTATATAGTGTCAATGAACAACTTGAGAACATGAAAAAAAGTGACCATCAAAATTGACAGTGGGTAATTTATAAAGTACTGAGGAAAAGATTATGGGGATATCACAACTAGTTATACGTGCGTTTCATTCTCAGCTGCCGTACACATATTCTGAATTACACCCTCTACCTCTGTTTGGGCGCGCCATCCCAAAAGGGTCTTTGCCTTGGAAGGATTCGCCGAGCCAGTGTGAATATCAGAGGGACGATAAAAGTCCGAATTTGTGACGAGGTAGTCTTTGTAGTTTAACCCGAAAAAATGAAACGCCTTCTCAACAAAGAACTCAAGGCTAACTGTCTTTCCAGTAGCAATAATGAAGTCCTGCGGGTGTTCCAGTTGGAGCATCTTCCACATCGCCTCGACATATTCCGGGGCCCATCCCCAGTCGCGTTGAATATCAATGTTTCCCATCACCAACTTCTCGCTGCTGCCCACCGCAATTCTTGCCGCAGTCCGGATAATCTTCTGGGTCACGAAGCGCTCAGGACGAAGGGGGGACTCATGGTTAAAAAGTATGCCGGTGCAGGCATGAATCTTATACGCCTCACGATAGTTTGCGATAAGGTAATGCGCCGATGCTTTTGCCACCGCATATGGGCTACGTGGTCTGAATGGAGTTTCTTCCGTCGCTGGCTGATCACCGGTATCCCCAAAGCACTCACTTGAACCTGCGTTGTACACGCGTATCGGCAGTCCAGAGAAACGCACCGCTTCTATCAGGTTCAAAGTTCCAATGGCGATGCTCTCTATCGACTCCACAGGCTGATCGAATGACAGACCAACTGAACTCTGCCCAGCCAGGTTATAGATTTCATCTGGACGATACTTAGTGACATTTTGTATAACACTGCGAAAATCAGTAATCGCCATTGACGTGGTAGTTACTTTATCTCGAATCTTGAGATTAGTCAGATTACCAAATGAAGATGCCATGGCATCTCTTGACGAGCCAATGACTTCGTATCCTTTGTCTAGTAGGAATTTAGCGAGATATGCGCCGTCTTGACCGCCAGCTCCACAAATTAATGCGCGCATTTTCCGTCTTACCTTATATAAATATTCACAATTGTATTTATTCTGAAATTCGTAGTGATCAACACTGTGTCTTAGGATAGCGCTTCACAACCCCATCCCAGGGGGCAGGCGACATTAGTATACAAAGCACGATCAACTACTGCTAGTTACGCTAAGTATTTGCAGATCAGCCTCTACCATCATGTCAACCATTTCGCGAAAGCCCACCTTTGGCTCCCAATTCAAGACTTGTTTTGCTTTTTCTGCATTACCAACCAGCAGAACTGGCTCAGAAGGACGATAATTGCTGGAGTCGACCTTAACATGATCACGATAGTCCAGAC
The DNA here is from genome assembly GCA_031405715.1 of Gammaproteobacteria bacterium. Taxonomy (GTDB): domain Bacteria; phylum Pseudomonadota; class Gammaproteobacteria; order Acidiferrobacterales; family UBA6901; genus JANNJF01. Next base: position 3,278 of record JANNJF010000216.1, read on the forward strand.
CCAAGTATCCAAATGCGCACTCACAGAAGTCTCGCACTGAATGCGTCACACCTGTCGCCAAAACATAATCATCCGGGCCAGGCTGTTGCAACATCAGCCACATGGCGTACACATAGTCCCCTGCAAATCCCCAATCTCTAAGGGTGTCAAGATTTCCGAGATGAAGTTCAGTGGCAAGGCCAATCTTGATTTTAGCGGCCTCGGATGTGATTTTTCTTGTCACAAACCCCAGTCCTCGGCGTGGGCTTTCGTGATTAAAGAGTATTGCTGAACAAGCAAACACCCCATAGTGCTGCCGGTATATCCTTACCATCGAATCTGCATATAGCTTGGCAGCACCATATGGACTTCTCGGAAAATGCGCGGTATTTTCAGTTTGCGGACTTTCCGCTGCCTCGCCGAATATCTCTCTGCTTGATGCCTGACAGAAACGTATTTTTGGATCAACAACACGAATGGCTTCTAGAATACGAGTGACCGCTAAACCGTTTATTTCTCCGATATTCACGGGATCGTCGAACATTCCTGCACCAGATGTATAGGCGGCATAGTTGCGCCTTGCCGTATGGCCAATTGGAGTTCTCGACTACCCGGATAGCCGTAAATCCAGCGCATGTTCCAGCCGAGATACTCCGTGGCCCACACCGTCATGGC
>JANNJF010000217.1:0-2705 GCA_031405715.1 Gammaproteobacteria bacterium
GACACTCAGCATCCTCACCGGCGGCGTGGACATTGCCGACTTCAAGGAAAATAATCAGCGGTATCATATCCGACTACAGGTGGAGGCCGGTCAACGCGTCAACACCGATAGCCTTAAACGCATTCACATCAAGAATAAGACCGGTAATCTGGTGCGCCTCGACAGCCTGGTGAAATTCCAGGTGGGCTTGGGGCCTGCTGAGATCAAACGCCGCAACCGCCAATATGCCGGCTTCATCTACGGCGCTCTCGAAAACCTACCACTCGGCGCGGCCACGGAGGCGGTCAACCGCATCGCCGCGGATCTCATGCCCCCCGGCTACACCATCGCTTACACCGGCCAGGCTGAGGAGTTCGCCAAGACCGGCGGCTATGTGCTGTTCGCCTTCGGCATGGCGCTGATCATGATCTACATGGTGCTGGCGAGTCAGTTCAACTCCCTGGTACAGCCGCTGGTGGTCATGGTGGCGCAACCCCTGGCGATCATCGGCGGTGTCGCCGCCCTCTACCTGTTTGGCGAGACCCTCAATCTGTTCTCCATGATCGGCATGATATTGCTCATGGGCCTGGTGGCGAAGAACTCCATCCTGCTCATCGACCTCACCAACCAGTACCGTGAAAAAGGCATGAGCATCCACGCTGCCCTGAGCGAGGCCTGCCCGCATCGAATGCGCCCGGTACTGATCACCTCCCTCACCGTGATCGCGGCCATGCTGCCCGCCGCCATCGGCCTCGGCCCCGGCGTGGAATCCAACCGTCCCCTTGCCCTGGTGGTCATGGGTGGAATGTTTTCATCGACGCTGCTGACCTTGGTGGTGGTGCCGGCGGTCTATTCACTGGTGGAGCACTGGCGCGAACGCCGTAAAACAGAATCAGAACAAAAACTCGCATTGTCCCTGGCGAATTCCATAAAAAAGGAGTCATTCAAATGAAACACCCTCCCCTCCCAGCCCTGTTGGTCCTGGCCACGGCGGTCGTGGCCCTGAGTGGCACGCCGGTGCGCGCGGACAACCTGTTGGATATTTACCAGCAGGCGCAGACCAGCGATACCGTATGGGCCGGCGCGCGCCACAACTACGACGCGAACATTGAAAAGGGCCCGCAGGGGCGCGCACTGCTGCTGCCGTCGGTGATCTTCAGCGCCGGGGCGTTCAAAAACAGTATCGACAAGACCAGTCCGACCAGCGAGATGGCGCGCTACGACAGCAGCAGCTACACGCTGCAACTGACCCAGCCCCTCTACCGCCGCCAGAACTTTGTCGCCTACGCCCAGGGTAAATCCGCCGTCACCCAGGCGGAGGCCGAGCTCGCCATCGCGCGCCAGGATCTTATCCTGCGCACCAGTCAGGCGTATTTCGACGTGCTCGCAGCGGAAGACACCCTCGAATTCACCCGCACCGAGAAAGCGGCGATCGCCGGTCAGCGTGAACTCGCAGAACGCAATTTCAATGTCGGCAACGCCACCATCGTCGACGTGCACGAGGCGCGGGCGCGTTACGATCTGGCCGTGGCGCAGGAAGTCGCCGCGGACAACGCTCTCAAGGTGAAACGCGAGGCCCTGGCCACCCTGACCAACACGCCAGCACCCACCCTCGCACGGCTTGCGCCGCACCTGCCGCTGCAAAGCCCGGAACCACAGGACATGGATCACTGGGTCAAAGCGGCGCAAGAGCAGAACCCGCGCATCAAAGTGCAAGAGCAGCAATTAAACGTCGCGAGCGAGGAGGTAACACGCAGCCGTGGCGGGCACTACCCGACACTGGACTTCATCGCCGCGCACAACTACAGCAAGTCCGGCAGCGTGTTCTTCCCCGGCACCACGGAGTACACCGCCAACCAGGTCGGTGTACAGCTGCAGGTCCCTCTCTTCCAGGGGGGCGCCACCCAATCCCAAGTGCGTGCGTCCCTGGCGCGCGCGGAACAGGCGCGTCAAGGTCTGGAACAGGCCAAGCGCCAGACCACGCAACAGTCGCGCGAGGCCTATCTCGCCGTGACCAGCGGCATCGCCCAGGTCAAGGCCCTGGAGCAGGCCCGGGTCTCCACCCAGAAGGCGCTGGAGTCCACGCAGCTCGGTTACGAAACCGGGGTGCGCACCGGGGTCGACGTGCTCAACGCCCAGCGCGATCTGTATCGCACCCAACGCGATCTGGCCCAGGCACGCTACACGTATTTACTCAGCCGCCTGCGCCTCAAAAATGCCGTGGGGTCGCTGAGCGAGGCGGATATCACCGAGCTGAATGCCTTGCTGGCTGGCGGTTGACCGGCGCATGACTTAATATAGACCTCTCCCTGCCCCGCGCCGCGGGGTCAGGCAACGCCCGGAACTCTCCTTACTACTATGTCTGCGTCCAAGCCCACCGTCGGTTTCGTCAGTCTCGGTTGCCCCAAGGCGCTGGTGGACTCGGAACAAATCCTCACCCAGTTGCGCGCCGAGGGCTATACCATCGCGCCGACCTACGCCAACGCCGACCTGGTGGTGGTGAACACCTGCGGCTTCATCGACGCCGCCGTGGAGGAGTCCCTCGACGCCATCGGCGAGGCGCTGGCGGAGAACGGACGCGTGATCGTCACCGGCTGCCTCGGCGCCAAGGGCGACATCGTGCGCAAGACGCACCCCAAGGTGCTCGCGGTCACCGGCCCCCACGCGCGCGACGCGGTGATGGACGTGGTCCACCGCCACCTGCCGAAACCCCACGATCCGTTCAC
>JANNJF010000218.1:0-1038 GCA_031405715.1 Gammaproteobacteria bacterium
CAAGGTTATCGCCTGCATCACCGAGGGCATACCGGTGTTGGACATGCTCAAGGTCAAGGCGGCCTTGAAGGGTTATCCCGACTGCGTGCTCATTGGACCCAACTGCCCCGGCATTATCACGCCCGGCGAGTGCAAGATCGGTATCATGCCCGGCGCGATCCACAAGGCCGGCGGCATCGGCATCGTGTCGCGCTCCGGCACGTTGACCTACGAAGCCGTGCACCAGACGACCCTCGCCGGTCTCGGTCAGAGTACCTGTGTTGGTATTGGCGGCGACCCGATCCACGGCCTTGGTTTCATCGACTGCCTGCGACGCTTCGAGGCGGACCCCAAGACCCGCGGCATCATCATGGTGGGCGAGATCGGCGGCCAGGACGAGGAAGACGCCGCCGCCTACATCAAGCACAACGTGCGCAAGCCGGTGGTGGCCTACATCGCCGGCGTCACCGCGCCGCCGGGCCGGCGCATGGGACACGCGGGCGCCGTGATCGCCGGCGGCAAGGGCACGGCCGCAGAGAAATTCCGCGCGCTGGAAGCGGCCGGCGTGCATACCGTGCGCTCACCCGCGGACATGGGCGCGCGTATGTCCGCGCTGTTGAAGTAATGGAGCGTCGCTGATGGCCCGGGCCCTGCGCCTGGTGATCGCGCAGCAGGATTTCCTCGTGGGCGATGTGACGGGCAATGTGGAGCGGGTGATCGCTGCCGCCACAGAAGCCCGCGATCGTTTGCAGGCGCACGCCATCGTCTTCCCCGAACTGACCCTCACCGGCTACCCGCCGGAGGATCTGTTGTTGCGCCTGCATCTCTATGGACAGGTGCAGGCCGGGCTGGAGCGTCTGCGGCGCGCAGTGCCGGGCATCAGTATTATCGTCGGCCATCCCCAGCGCGTGGACGACAAGGTGTATAACGCCGCCTCGGTGATTCAGGACGGTCGCATCAGTGCCACCTATTACAAGCAGTTGTTGCCCAATTACAGTGTGTTCGACGAAAAGCGCTACTTCGCCGCCGGTACCGATGCCTGTGTCGTCACCATCGAAG
>JANNJF010000219.1:0-2411 GCA_031405715.1 Gammaproteobacteria bacterium
CCTTCTTCCATGTCTGAGTCAGACTCTTCCATGTCCTCGTCAAGACTTATTTGGCGAGTCTTACTTTTCATAGGAATTTCTATTTTTTTGTTGGCACGTTTGCTTAAGCCAACATGTAGGGCGGGTTCCCCCATGCGGGGACAAGAGCGTAGTTTGCGTAACCCGCCAGGCGTGGCACAGCAACACAAGACATTCTTTACGCTCTGCCCACTGGCACATCCGGCGGGTTACGGCACAAAAGACGTGCCTAACTCGCCCTACGTTGGCGATGAAACCGCTTAAGTTAAGTGCCATTCGTGACGGAGGGATTAATATTTATTCCCTCCGTCACCTTTATTCCTTTCCATTGATATTGATACCCGCCCACCAAAAACCCCGCCATTGACAATAGTCCTAACAAGTACTAAATTCGTCCGTGTTAGAACTATCTAAAAGACACCCATGCGAAAAGAACCCTTTCTACCCACCGTGCGAGCACTGGTGCGCTGTTACCAGGCCTTCGACGCCCTTACGGCGGCGCATCTGCGCACACTGGGGTTGACCTCGCCGCAGTTCGACATCATTGCCACCCTGGGCAACACCGAGGGCATGACGTCAAAGGAGCTGGGGGAGAAAACCCTCATGACCAAAGGTACGCTGACCGGTGTTGTCGACCGGCTGGTGTCCAAAGAGTGGGTGCAGCGCAAGGCCCATTGCAGCGATGGCCGCTGCCAGATTGTGCGGCTGACGAAAAAAGGCGAGCGCCTGTTCGACAAGGTGTTCCCAGCCCACTTGGTGTATCTGGCCCAGGTCTTCAAGGGTTTCGAAGCAAAGGACTATGCCCGCATCGAGTCGGCCCTGCAGGATCTGCGCGGAGTTTTCAAGCTGGGAGAAGGAAAGCCATGAATGTCGAAGACCGCACCCACCGGCATGAACTCCCCTGCCCCGTTCTTGCCGTAACATTAACAAAACATTCTCCGGAACCACACGCCGTTTAACTGAGGATTATTTATGCCCCATCTGTTTGATGAAGCTGTACTCGGATCGATGAAATTACAGAATCACCTGGTCATGTCGCCGCTGACGCGCAACCGCGCCATCGACAACCTGCCCAACGGCCTCATGGAGCAGTACTACGCCCAGCGGGCCACCGTCGGCCTCATCATCACCGAAGGCACCTCGCCCTCACCCAACGGGCTCGGTTACCCGCGCATTCCGGGGATCTTCTCCCCGGCGCAGGTGGCGGGGTGGAAGCCTGTTACCGCCGCGGTGCACGCCAAGGGCGCGAAATTTTTCATGCAGCTCATGCATTGCGGGCGCGTGGCCCATCCCCTCAACCTGCCTGCGGGTGCGCGCATGCTGGCGCCCTCGGCGGTGGCCGCCGCCGGCGAGATGTACACCGACGCGAAAGGTCTTCAGCCGCACCCCGTGCCCCAGGCCATGACCGAGGCGGACATCAAGGACACCCTCGCGGAATTTGTGCAGGCCGCGAAAAACGCCGTGGCGGCGGGCTTCGATGGCGTGGAGCTGCACGCTGCCAACGGCTATCTGTTGGAGCAGTTCATCCGCCCAAATTCGAATCAGCGCACGGACCGGTATGGCGGCTCGATCGAAAACCGCGCACGCTTCGTGCTCGACGTGGCCGACGCGGTGATCGCCGCCATCGGCAAGGACAAAGTGGGTATACGCCTCTCGCCCTTCGGCGTGTTCAACGACATGCCGTTCTATGCGTCCATGGAAGCGGATTACACCTATCTCGCGCAACAGCTCAACGCCCGCGGCTTGGTGTATATCCACCTCGTGGACCACTCCCCCATGGGTGCGCCCGCGGTGCCCGATTCCATCAAGGCCACCTTCCGCAAGGTATTCAAGCGCACACTGATCCTCTCCGGCGGTTACGATGCCGCGCGCGCAGAGGCCGACCTCGTGGCGGGCAAGGCTGATCTCATCGCCTTCGGGCGGCCCATGCTCGCCAACCCGGACCTGGTGACTCGCTGGAAAACCGGCGCGGTGTTGAATGCACCGGACATGACCACGTTCTATACGCCGGGCGCCAAGGGCTACACCGATTACCCGGTGCTCACCGCCAAGGAAAAGGAGTTGGATCGCGTGGAATGATAATAAAGGCATGACGATGATGCGGGGGGCGCTTCCCCGCCGTCATTGCGAGGAGCGCCGCGTCGCGGCAACCCCCATAACCCACAGTGTAAAACGGGACGGAGGGATTAAAATTTAATCCCTCCGTCCCGTTTTCCCCCTTTTAGGATTATCGTAATTCCGGATTAAAGAAAACCAACCTCTTTACTTGATCCCATACGTTAACTTAAAAGGCTCAACGCGGAATCGTGTGGGTGATTTTTTGCATGTTTTGGGAGCTCCGGCAGAAAGTGAGTAATAATCTTCATGCCCAAATACTGTTCGTCGCGGAAGCC
>JANNJF010000220.1:0-6502 GCA_031405715.1 Gammaproteobacteria bacterium
ACCGCTGTCCATGGGCTTGGTGGGGTCCTGATTTTTGAGCTGCGCGATCATCAGTTCGAGGAACTGGTCCTGACCGAGGGCGGTGGTCGCCGCGCCGGTGGAGCGCTGGATCTTGGTGGTATCGCTGCCACTGATGGCGGCGAAGGGATTAGTGTTGTCGACCGGATTCATACTATCTCCTTAAGGATGCCGCTTACTGGCCCAAGGCCAATGTTCTGAGCAGCAACTGCTTGCTGGTATTGACCACCTCGACGTTGCTCTGATAGGAGCGCGACGCCGAAATCATGTTGGCCATCTCCTCCACCACGTTCACGTTCGGCATATGGATATAGCCCTCGGCATCCGCCAGCGGATGATCCGGCGCATAGGCGGTGCGCAACGGCGCCTGGCTCTCGACGATGCCCAACACCTGGACGCCGGTGGAGGCCTGGTCCTGGGCACGTGCGTTCATGATGGCGGCAAACACCGGGTGGCGTGCACGGTAGGTGCTGTCCACACTGCTGCTGACGCTCTCGGCGTTGGCCAGGTTACTGGAGGTGGCATTGAGGCGCAGGGACTGGGCGCTCATGCCGGAGCCGGCGATATCGAAGACGCTGAAGAGTGCCATGGATTAATCCCCCCGGATCGCGGTCAACAGCGTTTTGATCTTGCCACTGAGAAACGTCAGGCTCGACTGGTATTGCAGGGCGTTGCGTGCAAACTCGGTGTACTCCACCTGGCTGTCGACGGTATTGCCGTCGACCGAAGGCTGCCTGGGGTTGCGGTAAAGCAACTCGGCCGAGGACTGGGAAGCCAGGGGCTGTATATGTGCGGCGTTGCTCGCCGCCATGGGCAGCGCAGCACCCGCGGTGGTGGTGTTTTGCGTGGCGCTCAATACCGACTTGAAGTCGATGTCGCGCGCCTTGTAGTTGGGTGTATCGGCGTTGGCCAGGTTGGCCGCCAGCACCTCGGCACGCTGCGACCGCAGGGTCAGTGCCTGCGGGTGTATACCCAGTGCGCTATCAATCGTTATCGGCATGTTGCTCTCCAGCTTGAGTCTTTGTAACAGCTGTATAGCAATGCGCGTGCCAATACCCGGATACGTCAGAAACACGCCGCGCCCGCGGTTGAAACCCCTGTATTCAGGCCAAATGACGTGCTTGGCGGTTAACTGAAAATCGATCGGGAGGAGGTGGAATTTTGACGGCGGCAAACACCGGTCCGGTCGGCGGCAACTATTGCCGCCGACCATGGAGTGCGGCGGCTTGCCGCCGCTTTTTTTCTAATGGTTCTTAGGCAGGGCACTAAACATTAAGCAGCGGGAACAAGCTCCCGCACGCCAAATACTGAGATGGGCATTATGCACGGCGTTGCGGCAGCCTGATTATTCCTGTCAGCCGCTGTGACGGTATCCCTACTTCTGCTTCAGGCGGTAGACGATACCTTCGGGGAAGCGCAGCATTTCGAACGATTCGGAATGACTGGTCAGCGACTCGGCGGAGCCGAGCAACAGATAGCCGCCGGGATTGAGCAATGCGGTGGCGCGCGTCAGGATGTCGCGCTTGATGTCCTGGGAGAAATAGATCAGCACGTTGCGGCAAAAGATGATGTCGAACCGGCCGAGGCCCTGATAGGGCTTAAGCAGATTCAGTTCCTTGAAGCGCACACGTTTTTTTATTTCTGGCTTGACCTCCCATTGCGTGGACAGCGGAACAAAGAAGCGCTGCTTGCGCTCGTCCGACAACCCGCGCGCCAACGCCGCTTGGTCGTAACGGCCGTCCGCGGCCTGGCTCAACATGGAGGGGGAGATATCGGTCGCGAGTATCTGCACCTCACCACCCGCTCTGCCGAGGCCGGTGCTGGCGAATTCCTGTACCGCCATGCTGATGGAATAGGGTTCTTGCCCGGAGGAGCACGCCGCGGACCACAGGTGGATCGGCGCGCTTCGATTCTTGCTCAACTCCGGCAGGATATTTCGCTTGAACAGGTCGAAGATGCCGGCGTCGCGGAACCAGGAGGTTTCATTCGTGGTCATGGCGTCGATGACGCGTTCGCGCAGTCCGGAGCGCCGGTCGGCTTTAAGTTGCTCCAGCAGCGCGCTCAGCGAGGGTGCGGCGAATTCCGCCATGAGCGGCGTCAGCCGGCTGCTGATCAGATAGTGCTTTTTGTCGCCCAGGACAATGCCGCAGGCCTGCTCAAGAAACTGCCTGAAGCCGTCGTAGTCAGCCTGACTGATCATCTTGTTGGGCACTGGCGCTTGCCTACCTGTGACACATGTTATTTTTTAAGGAACGGCCGTGTCCCTGGCAGGTAATGCCGGCCTCGAACTGCTGACAGCTTAACCTTGGACCTGGCAGGTGGCAACGGATCGGCGCAGGCATGCCATGACACGTGGACGCCGGCCGGTCGATATTTTTACGTGTGGGCACCCCGCCTCCGCTGCTTAAGTCTTGCCGAACTGGATCACCAGACCCTGCAATTGCTTGGTCAAGTCCGCCAGCTCACCGATGGCGGTGGACAGGTGCTGCGTGCCCGCCGCGGTATCGGTACCCTGCTGACTGATGGTGACGATATTGCGATTGATCTCCTCGGCCACGGCGCTCTGCTCTTCGGCGGCACTGGCGATTTGGGTATTCATATTATTGATGTTGCTGATGGCGCTGGTAATAGTGTCCAGTGCGCTGCCCGCGTGGGCTGCCTGCTTGACGCTGGCCTGCGCCTGTTGGCTGCCCTGCAGCATGGCGCGCACCGCTTCTTTGGTCCCGGACTGCAGACCCTCGATGATCTTTTGAATTTCCCGGGTCGACTGCTGGGTGCGGCTGGCGAGGGAACGCACCTCGTCGGCCACGACGGAGAAACCCCGCCCATGTTCACCGGCGCGCGCCGCCTCGATGGCCGCATTCAACGCCAGCAGGTTGGTCTGCTCGGCGATGCCCTGGATGACATCCAGCACCATGCCGATCTTGCCGCTTTCCACCGCCACCCGCTGGATCACCTGGGCGGCCTTATCCACCTCCGCCGCCAGGTTGTCTATATTCGATACCACCTCGGCCACTACCTGCCGGCCCTTGGCCGCCTCGTCTTCCGCCTGCCGCGCCGCAGCGGCGGCCTGCACGGTATTGCGCGCCACTTCCTGCACCGTGGCGGTCATCTCGTTCATGGCGGTGGCGACCTGATCGGTTTCCATTTGCAATTTTTCCATGGCCACATTGCTCTGCAGCACATCCGCCGCCGATCCCGTGGCCAGCTCGGACACGCGGCCGGACGAATCGCTGATGCGGCCGATCACCGCGTCCAACTTGGACTTGAGCATCTTCATGGCCAGGCCGATCTGGCCGATCTCATCGGTCCGGCCGGTATAGATCAACTGTGCGATTTTGTTGTCCGACAGCGCGCGTGCCTCGGCTGCCATGCGTCGCAATGGGCGCAGACTGAGAGACACCAGCAAAGAAGACAGCGCCGCAGCGGGCAGGAAGACAATCAGCAGCTGAGTGACCGAAACCCCCGTCGCCAGACCCAGGTAGCCGGCGGCGCAGGTCATGATACCCAACACCCCCGCCAGGATCCGGGCCGTCAGCCCGATGCCGGCCAGCTTGTCTTTCAATTCCAGCCCGGCGCCGCTGCTCAGCTGCCGATACAGACGGCTGGCCCGCTCGATGTGCACGGCGGCAGGCCGCGTGCGCACCGATTGATATTCCACGATCTCGCCATTGTGCGTAACGGGCGAGACAAACGCATCCACCCAGTAATAATCGCCGTTCTTGACGCGGTTCTTGACGATGCCGATCCACGACTTGCCGCCCTTGACGGTGTTCCACAAATCCTCGAACGCCGGCGGCGGCATGTCCGGATGACGCACCACATTGTGATTCTTGCCGATCAGTTCGTCTTCGTTGAACCCGCTGATCTTGAGAAAATCCTTGTTGACATAACTCAGCGCACCCTTCCGGTCGGTGGTGGAGAGGATGATCATGTCATCCGTCACCGGATGTTCCATGCTGGTCACTGGCATATTGATTTTCATAGTTGGCTTCTCTTCACTTTCCCTTTAAAAAAATATTAATGTTACACAGCAACATCGGCCGTGCACTGGCTGGAATACCTGGTCTTCGGTTCTTGCCGCCACAACATCCAACGGAAATCATTTTGCTACGCTCAGGATGGTCCGGGCAGTGCGGCCATCACGTGGGGCATCTGCTCCAGCACCACGCGCGCCAGTTCGTCCGGATTGAATTTTGGCAGGAAACAGTCGGCCCCCACTTTCTGCGCCAGGGCGTCGTTAAAACCACCGCTCATGGAGGAGTGCAGGATCACGTGCAGACCCTTCAGGCGGTCGTCCTTCTTTATTTCCGTCGTGAGGGTGTAGCCATCCATTTCCGGCATTTCGATATCCGAAATCACCAGGGACAATCGGTTTGCCATAGGCTGGCCCTCACCCGCCATTTTCTGCAGGATGTCCAGGCCTTCCTTGCCGCTTTTAGCGGTAATACTGGACAGCCCCAGCTGATCCAGGGTGCGCGTAATCAACGAGCGTGCAGTACTGGAGTCATCCACCACCAGGATCGGCAATAGGCGTTGATCCAGCAACTCGGGACGACCGAAATTATCGGACACGCCGTGCTTGATCGGATTTATCTCCGCCAGCACTTTCTCCACATCGATGATCTCGATCAGCTCGTCATCGAACTGGGTCACGGCGGTAAGGTAGTGATTGGCGATTTTCGGCGGCGGCAGAATGGCGTCCCAATTCATGTTGAGAATGCGATCGACACCGCTCACCAGAAAGCCCTGAATCGAGCGGCTGAATTCGGTGATGACCACATACAGCCCGGTCGTGTCCGCTGGCAGGGGGGATCCGAGTATTTTCCCGAGATCGATCACGGGCAGGATCTTGCCGCGCACCTGGATGACGCCGCGCACATCCGGGTGGGAATGGGGAATCTTCTGAATCGGAGGACAGAGAATCACCTCCCGGACCTTGAACACATTGATCCCGTAGCGCTGCTTTTTATTGCAGCGGAACAATAACAGCTCGAGGCGGTTGCGCCCGGCTAGCTGGGTGCGCTGGTTGACGCTGTCTAATACGCTTACACTCGCCATTCACTATCCCCCGTAACAAAACTTAAGCTATGCACCCGGGCGCCAACGCGGCGTCAGGTCTCCCGGCCAGGCGGCGCCTGGTGGGTAAAATCTTGCCGGCAGCTGCAACGTGTCCCGCTGGCAGCGGGACACGCGCGCATGGCTAGCGGTCGCAGTTTATAGTGCAATATTTCTGCCAGAATCACTGAACTGTGGAAACCGGCAGGGTCCATCCCCTCGAATCCGCAGGTTTGCCGGCGCCGTAACGGGTTTAAACCATACAAAAGATATCCACCCGCACCTTCCACCTGCCGCAAGGTTCTTGGGCATGTGAATTGCATAGAAACCCGTTACTACGCGACATCCGCCTTCCAGGGCGCGTGCCGCCTTTGCCATAAACCTTGCAAGTAGAGAACGGGGCGCACATGACGCAACACTTTATTCGGACAAAAACGGCCCTGCCATTGCTGCAGTCGGCGCTGGCATCGAACCACCGTCAATTGACTCAACTTGCCAGCGCCCACCGGGGAACCGCCAATTCCTTGACGCCCATCACCGAGGTGCTGCTGGAAAATAACAAGAAACTCGTCGAGGTTGGGCGGGCCGGCGTGGAAACCCTGGATCAGGCGATCAATGTGCTGATCACCAATGGGCGCTTCAGCCAGGGCATTACCCACACCATGGATGCAGTGACCAGTATTGCGGCCGCCGTGGAAGAAATGGCGGCCACGGCCACCGAGATATCGCGCAACGCCCAGACCGCCGCCTTGCGCTCGCAGGAAAGTAGCACTATCGCCGGTACCGGGAATGAAGGTGTATCGTCCCTCATGGGCGATATGGACCTGCTGGAAACCGCGGTCCGCTCCATGGCCAGCAGCATGCAGCAGTTTGTCGGCTTTACCCGTGAGATCAACAAACTCACCGCCAGCGTCAAGGACATCGCCCACCAGACCAATCTGCTGGCACTCAACGCCGCCATCGAAGCGGCGCGCGCCGGCGAGGCCGGTCGCGGTTTCGCCGTGGTCGCCGATGAAGTCAAGAAGCTCGCGGAAAAAACCGCGCAGGCAACCAACGAAATCAGTACAGTCACCAGCACCATGAACACCCTGTCGGATGAGGTCAACGATGGCGTCACCACGAGTCTGGAAAAGCTGGTAAAAAGCATCGAGACCCTGGAAACGGTGGCCATGTCCATGGCGGAATCCAACGGCGTGATCCGCGACGTCAACGACCAGATCCAGCAGATCGCCGCGGCGGCGGAGGAGCAAAGCGCCGTGTCCGCCGAAATGTCGCTGAATCTTTCCTCCGTCACCCAGACCCTGACGTCGGAACGCAATGAGGTTGGCGCCATCAGTCAGCAGATCAGAAAACTCACCCGGGCCAGTTCCCGTCAGTTCACGCTGTTGACGGAATGGGGTCTGGATGGCGTGTTGCTGCAGGTGTT
>JANNJF010000221.1:0-1865 GCA_031405715.1 Gammaproteobacteria bacterium
TTTCTCCCCCCACCCCCCCCTGTTTTTTTTTTTTAAAATTTCCCCCCTATATTTTTTTTAAAACAAAAAAATTTGTTTTTATCTTTTGGGCCCCCCCCCCCCCGGGGGGGGGGGGGGCGGGGGCCCCCCCCTCACCGCGGAAAACCGCCCCTCATCCTGTCCTTCTCCCTTGGGGAGAAGGGACCTCGTAGATACTACCGTGCTCTATTTGCCGTTCTCATCAACCATCACACCGCCGCGGCACCGCCGACGATCTCGGAAATCTCCTGCGTGATCGCCGCCTGGCGCGCCTTGTTGTAGCGCAGCTTCAGTTCGTCGATCATCTTGCCGGCGTTGTCCGACGCGGCCTTCATCGCCACCATGCGTGCCGACTGCTCGCACGCCAGGTTCTCCACCACGCCCTGATACACCAGGGTTTCGATGTAGCGCGTCAGCAGGTCGTCGATCACTTCTTTCGAATCGGGCTCGTAGATGTAATCCCAGTGATGGATCAGCTGGTCGTGTTCGTCTTTCTGCGCGGCTTGCGGCAGCGGCAGCAACTGTTCCACCACCGGCTGTTGCGACATGGTGTTGAGGAAACGGCTGTAGACGATGTACAAACGATCGAGCCGGCCTTCGCTGTAGGCGTCGAGCATGGACTTGACCGTGCCGATGAGCTGTTCCACGTGCGGCGCGTCACCCAGGTGCGCGACATGCGCCACGATGTTGCCACCCATGCGCTTCATAAAGCCGAAGCCCTTGCTGCCGATGGTGCACACATCGATCTCGACCTTCTTGCCGTTCCACTCGCGCATGCTGACGATGGCGGCCTTGAGCAAGTTGGTGTTGAGGCCGCCGCACAGACCGCGGTCCGAGGTGATCACGATGAAACCGACACGCTTGGCCTCGCGCTGCACCAGGAACGGATGGTGATATTCGGGATGCGCATAGTGCATATGCCCGATGACCTGGCGGATCTTCTCGGCGTAGGGCCGCGCGGAACGCATGCGCTCCTGCGCCTTACGCATTTTACTCGCCGCCACCATTTCCATGGCGCGCGTGATCTTCTGCGTGTTCTGCACGCTCTTGATCTTGGTGCGTATCTCTTTACCGATGGCCATGGTTCAGTTACTCCAATTCCCGACAAAAACGCCTATACATACAATAATGCCTTGCGTAGGTTGGGTTAGCCGCAAAGCGGCGTAACCCAACGGACGGCGCTATTTTCACCCACCGCTTGTTGGGTTACGGCTGCGCCTATCCCAACCTACAAAATCACTCCGCTCGCCCCGTTGCATTACCAGGTGCTGGTTGCCTTGAAGTCCGTGATCGCGGCCTGCAGCGCGGCGGCAATCGCGTCAGTGTAATCACCCTTCTGGTTGATCTCATCGAGCAGGGCGGCTTGTTTGGATTTCATGTACGACTGCAGCGCGGCGTCGAAGGACTGTACCTTGGCCGGCTCCACGTCATCCAAGAAACCCTGGTTGATGGCGAACAGCGACAGCGCCATCTGCGCCACGTTCATGGGCGAGTACTGCTTCTGCTTCATGAGCTCCATGATGCGCACGCCGCGATCCAGCTGCTTGCGCGTGGCCGGGTCCAGGTCCGAGGCGAACTGGGCAAAGGCCGCGAGCTCGCGGTACTGCGCCAGGGCCAGGCGCACACCGCCGCCGAGCTTCTTGATGATCTTGGTCTGGGCCGCGCCACCGACGCGCGACACCGACAGACCGGCGTTGAACAGATCCGTCTCAAGAAAGATCTGACCGTCGGTGATGGAGATCACGTTGGTGGGCACGAAGGCCGACACGTCGCCGGCCTGTCGGTGTCGCGCGTCGGTGGCGCGGCCCAGACCAAGATCATCAAGAAGCTCGGCGGCGGTGTGCGCC
>JANNJF010000222.1:0-4754 GCA_031405715.1 Gammaproteobacteria bacterium
AAACGGTGTCTGGCTGGTCTGGTCGCCGCTGCCGTCGAGCCCCACCACCAGGCCATAACCCACCAGCTGGTTGCTGCGCACACCGGCGACCGCCGCCAGGTCCTTGATGCGCTCCGCGTGTAACGGCAGGGACAAGAGACAAGTGGCAAGTGACAAGAGAAAGACGTGGACTGTCATCTTGCGCACAGGCCTTGGGCGTCTGGATTCAATCATTCTGTTCATGGCTAAACCCTCATCCATCTTGCACATACTCCAAAAAGTTCATCGTTCGTAGGGTGGGCATCGCCCACCGCACACGGCAGTGGCTGGCACATGCTGGTGGGCGATGCCCACCCTACATCTCTCTTGTACCTTGTACCTTGAAACTTGAAACTTGTACCTGCCTTAAAATGGCCACCACTTGCTGCTCAAGGCGCGTGCCAGCCAGCCCATATCATTCGAGTCGGCGATCATGCCGTTGCCGGTATAAATGATCTGCGCATCCGCCACCTGATTCGACAGCACCGAATTATCCGAGCGGATATCCGCCGGGCGCACGATACCGGCGATGCGCACGTGCTCGTCGCCCTGGTTCAGGGTCAGCAGTTTCTCACCGCGTATCACCAGGTTGCCGTTGGACAGAACCTCGGCCACCGTCACGGTGATGTTGCCCGACAGGCTGTTGCCCTGACTGGTGTCGCCTTCGCCCTTGAATTCCTTGCTCGAGCTCAAACCCATGGTCAGGTTGTTGTTGCTGCGGTTCGCCAGCGGCAATTGCCGCGGGGCGTCGAACTCCACACCGGAGCCAAACAGTATCGGGCTGGCGACGTCGACGGTATTGCCTTTCTTGGTGGAGGTCTTGGCGTTCTTGCTGGCGCTGGTACTCTCCACCAGCACCACCGTGAGGGTATCGCCCACACGCCGCGCCTTCAGGTCCTCGAACAGGGACAGGGACTGCCCGGACTGGTAGATGCCGCCGGAGTTATTCTGCGTGGCCACCGGGTCGATCGGTTTGGCGCTGGCAAAGGACGGGTCCTTGCGCGGCGTGCCGGCGCAGGCCTGCAGCAGCATCAATGCCATGCCGAGGGCAATTACTCTGTATTGGATATTAATTGTCATGCTGTACCCCGTGTTGAGGTTGTAACAGCCTTCACGGAAAAAAATGTAGGGTGGGCATTGCCCACCATCGAACAGCCATCGAAGCCACGTACGGTGGGCAATGCCCACCCTACAAAACCCTGCGATGCAGCTTTCATAAAACGATTACACATTGTTGCTGAGGTACTGCAACATGGACGCCGCCGTGGAAATGGCCTTCGAGTTCATCTCATAAGCGCGCTGGGTTTCGATCATGTTCACCATCTCCTCCACCACGTTGACGTTGGAACTCTCCACCGAGCCCTGCACCAGATTGCCCAGGCCCGTGAGGCCGGGTGTGCCTGCCTGGGGTGAACCGCTGGCCGCGGTTTCGACAAACAGGTTCTCACCCACCGCCTGCAGGCCGGCGGGGTTGATGAAGTCCGCCAGTTGCAGGCTGCCGATCTGGGTCGGCGCGGCGTTGCCTGACACCAGCGCCGACACCACGCCATCGGAACCGATAGTAATACTCTGAGTGTTGGCCGGTACGGTGATGCCCGGCTGCAGGATATAGCCGCTCGACGTCACCATCTGGCCCTGGGCATCGAGCTGAAAGGAACCGTCGCGGGTATAGGCCACCGATCCATCGGACTTCTGTATCTGAAAGAAACCCCGGCCGGTCACCGCCAGGTCCAGATTGTTTCCGGTCTGCAGCAGGTTGCCCTGGGTGAAGAGTTTTTCCGTGGCCACGGTGCGCACGCCGGTGCCGAGCATCAGGCCCGACGGCAGCGTGGTGTTCTGCGACGACTGCGCGCCGGGCTGGCGCACGTTCTGATACAGCAGGTCCTCGAACACGGCGCGGCCGCGCTTGAAACCGGTGGTGCTGACGTTGGCCAGGTTGTTGGAGATCACTCCCATGCGTGTCTGCTGGGCGTCGAGTCCGGTCTTGGCGATCCATAATGCTGGGTTCATCGTTTATGCCTCAAGTTGTTCAGTGGGATGCGGGCGCTTGCCGGCATCGGATTAGCTCATGCGCAGTATCTGCGCCGCACTCGCATCGTTTTCCTGACTGGTACGCATCATCTTCACCTGCATCTCGAACTGGCGCGCCAGGGAAATCATATTGACCATGGCGTCCACGGGATTCACATTGCTCGCCTCCAGGGTGCCGGCGGACAGTCCGACCGCCGCATCCGGCGGCGGCACGCTGTTGTCCTGCATGCGCATCAGGCCGTCACCGTCCTTCATCAGATCTTGCAGCGGCGGGTTGACCAGCTTGATGCGATCTATCACCGCCAGGGTGGCGGCCGACTGACCGACCGGCTGTATCGACAACGTGCCGTCCGCCCCGATTTCGATTTTCTCCGCGGGCGGTATGGCGATGGGACCGCTGTTGCCGAGCACCCGATGACCGGCGCCGTTCTCCAGCAGGCCGGCGGTGGAGACGCGCAGATCCCCGGCGCGGGTGTAGCCCTCCCTGCCGTCCGGGCCCTGCACCGCGATCCAGCCCTCGCCCTTGACCGCGACATCCAGATCGCGTCCGGTGGCGAGCAGGCTGCCATAGGAATAATCCGTACCCGGACGTTCCGCCATGGCGTACACGCGGCTGGGTGCGCCGGGACCGAACACCGGCATGGCGCGAAACGCCGACAGGTCGGCGCGAAAGCCCGTGGTGCTGGCATTGGCCAGGTTATTGTTGTTGGCCGCCTGCGCCAGCATGGTTTGACTGGCACCGCTCATGGCAACGTAAAGTAATTTATCCATGTCGCTTCTCCGCGCTTAGGCCTGACATTAACGCAGGTTGATGATGGTTTGGGTGATGGCGTTCTCCGTCGTGATCACCTGGGCATTGGCCTGGAAGTTGCGCTGCGCCGTGATCATGGCGACCAGCTGTTCCGTCAGGTTCACATTCGAATCCTCCAGTGCGCCGGACTGAACAACACCAAGGCTGGCGGTGTTCGGCGCGCCGGTGAGTGCCACGCCGGAATCCGGCGTCTCGGTCCAGTTGGTATTGCCGAGGGGACGCAGGCCCTGGACATTGGCGAAGTTGGTCAAGACCACCTGGCCCTGGGCGCGTGACTGGCTGTTGGTATAGCGCGCAAAGACAATGCCGGTGTCGGAGATGTCGACACCGCTCAAGCGGCCGGTAGTGTAGCCATCCTGGGCCAGGGTGTTGACGCCAAACGGGCTGCCGAATTGGGTGGTCTGGGTGTAATCCTGCGTCAGCACCATGTTGGCCGCGCCGGTGCCGGGATTGAAGGATGCCGAGGTCGTTGTGCCGGGCGGCACGGCGGCACCGTTCACCGTCGCCAAGGCGCCGAGATTGGTGAAGGCCAGCGTATCCGGCACGCCGGCGGCCGCCTGTCTATCCACACCGTCCACGTACAGAAAGGTCTCCCAGGTGTTGGCGGCGGTCTTGCGATAATACATGGTCGACAAATGGGTGGTGCCGAGGGAATCGTACACCGTGGTCGAGGTGGCATTGTTGTAGGACGCCGCATTGGCCGGATTAAACGCCGGCACGGGTACGGTGGCCGAGGCATTCAGGTTAACGCCAACGGTGACGTTGGCGGTGGCGTTGGGGGCGATGTCCGCCATGGACAACTGCAGGTCGCCGAGGGCACCGGTGATGTTGCCGGCGGTATCCGCCAGGTAACCCGTCAGGTGCAGGCCGGAACTGTTGGCAAGAAAACCCTGGTTGTCGATACCGAAGGCCCCGGCACGGGAATAGACGGTGGTGCCGTTGTCGCTTAAGCGAAAGAAACCCTGGCCGTTGACCGCGAGGTCAAGATTGTTGCTGGTGAAGTTGATACCGCCCTGGGTGAATTGCTGCGCTATCGCGGCAAGCTTGACGCCGCTGCCGATGATGTTGGAGCTGGAACCCGAGCCCGATACCGGATAGACGTCGGCAAATTCCGCGCGCGACTGCTTGAAACCGTTGGTGCTGGCATTGGCAACGTTATTGCCGATGGTGTTGAGGTCTGAGGTCGCTGCATTCAGACCGCTGATGGCTGTGTTCATGGACATAAAAGACTCTCCTTCGAGATTGTGCCGCCGTTATGAAATCTGTTTGACGTCGCCCAGGGATACCGACCCCAGGCCCGTCAGATTCAGAAGCATGCCCTGTGCCCCGCCGAGCGAGACGCTCGCCACCAGGGCGCTAACCGATGTGTCCGCCGCATAAGGCTTGCCGTCGACCATGGCCTCCGCCGTGATCTGGTAACGACCGGGGACCGCCGGTGCACCGGCCTCGTCCAGACCGTCCCAGCTGAAAGGTACGTCGCCCGCCTGCTGACCGCCCATCACCAGGCGCCGCACCAGTTGGCCACTGCCGTCGGTGATATTGATGGCGAGATCGGCCACGCTCACGGGCAGGTTCACGCTGCCGGTCAAGGCACCGCCCGCGGGCAGCACACCAACACCGCCCGGCACCAGCACCGACCGGCCCACCAGGCTCGACGCCATCAGTGCCTGGTTGGATTGCAGCGCACTGGCCATATCGGTAAAGGATTTCTGCAGGTCCTTGATTCCACTCACCGTGCCGAACTGGGCGATCTGCCCGAGAAACTCACCGCTGTCCATGGGCTTGGTGGGGTCCTGATTTTTGAGCTGCGCGATCATCAGTTCGAGGAACTGGTCCTGACCGAGGGCGGTGGTCGCCGCGCCGGTGGAGCGCTGGATCTTGGTGGTATCGCTGC
>JANNJF010000223.1:0-1901 GCA_031405715.1 Gammaproteobacteria bacterium
AAGGAACCTGGTGCTCCGCTCGTGGATGAGGTAAAGACGCCGCCGTCACAACCGACCCAGACATTGGCACCGTCCTCAGACACGCGGATGACATGCACGTCGGCGTGAACGCGGTCGCCAATGAATGTCGGATCGCTCGAAGGTATCAGGTTGTTGGCCGGCAAGAAGTCCAGCGAGAAATTGTCAGCGGCGGCCGATCCCGAAACTGCGCAGCGGTAGAGGGAGGCATTCCAAACGTTGTTGCTTAACTCGACGCTTCCGCCGAGGAATACGCGCTGCGGGTTGCTCGGGTCGACCGCGACCGCCATGTCGTACCACGATTGGTCATTGGTCTCATAGGTGTTGGCGCCGATGGTTCGTGTTCCGCCGAAAAGCGGCGGAGGCAGATTTCTGACCACATGAACGTTCCTGCCGTCGATGCGCCACAACCGAGGATTGTTTTTTCCGGCGTTGCTGAGGACGTAGACCACTTGCGGGTGGGTCGTCGGCGCCGCCGTGACCGGCATTGCCGCCGCCAGGGCGATGCGGTTTTGCTGCTGGTAATTGGGAAGAGTGATCTTGCCGAAGGGTCCGGCTACACCGGATTCGGAGACATAAATGGCGGATTCGGCGGATGTGTTGCCGAGGTTGACCAGCGCGACGAAGAGCCTGGCGGGGGCGACGGTTGGCGCTGTCGCCGCGGGGACCCAGGCGGCATCCGTCGCGAATACGTGGTCGGCGTTCTGGACATTGAAGGGCGTGGCGGCAACGCGCGTCCAGTCGGTGTTGCGGGTGAAGGCGCCGGTCCGCGTGAACAGGCCGAGCGTCGTCGCGGCGATGAGCGTATCGGCATTGGCTGGATCACGCACGATACGGTAGATCCCGGCGCCCGTGAGATTGGGGGCTTCGCGCTCCCAGGGATTGCCGGTCAGATCGGCAAGCGCTGCGCTGACCGTGCGGGTCAGTTTCAGGATGCCGATACCGCCATTGTTGCTTCCCGGAATGCCACTGGCCGTGTAGTCGTAGGCCGGTTCGCCGGTGCCGGCATAAATCGTGTCAGCGTTGGCATTAGCGCCGAAATCGACATGCAGGCAGCCGATGACGAGGGAATTCGCCGAACGGCCGCGGGCATTCTGATCCGGCGTTGTCGCCATCCCGCCGAGGGGTGCCCAGGTCTGACCGCTATCGCCACTGAACCACACGCCACCATTGGCGCTTGCTGCATAGATTCGCGTCCCGTCCGGGCTGCGCTTGATATCGCGGACGCGGCCGGCGACGCGCGGCGCGCCGCTGGCTTGACCGTGCAGGATAGACGAAGGACCTATGGGCAACCAACGTTTGAGATCGATCTGTGCTTCGGTCATCCCGCTTTCGGCGAGTGTCGCCAGAAGATCGCGAAAGTCGTTACCCGCATCTTCCAGGTAGCCGTCGGCGATATGGCACCAGTAACGTCGGAAGTGAACGTCCCTCAGCCCCAGCTGGTCTTCCGTCGTCTTCGGCGGTGCGCCGGGCCAGTCATATCGCGCCATATCCGTCCTCCGTTCTCAATTACCCTCTCCACCTGTGACCGGGGCAATACGAATGTAGCCCTCCTCGACCGTTGCCGGCATTTCGGGCAACAGGGCAGTCTGTGTCGCGGCAAGGATCGGGTCGTTCTTCCAGGTGTAATTTCCGTCTCTGCGGGTCCAGAGCTGCTCGGTGCCGAAGGATGCAATCAGCGGAAGGCGAACTTTTTCACTGTCGATCAATACGGGGCCGACGCGCGCCGACGGGGCGATCGCCGCCAGTCCATCGTGAATCCAGTCGCGCGAAAGCTGCAGGGATTTACGCGGCAGGATTCCCGACGTCAGATGGCACTTGCCGCCCGGATGCATGAGGATGGTGAGCCGAACCGTCTGACCGGGCCGCACCGGGATTTCGTC
>JANNJF010000224.1:0-1667 GCA_031405715.1 Gammaproteobacteria bacterium
GCCTGGCCCGTTACCGCCACCTGAGTCTTGCACGTAAGCCTTTCATCCCGCTGGCGTTTCACGCAAGTGTCATGCGGCCATCATCAAACCGTCACATCCCCCTGCCAAAGTTTGCCGCGGGCTTAAGGAGAGGACCGGCGCTAGCGCTAGCGCCCTTCATTAACGGCACGACAGGAGTGGCGACCATGACAGCAGGCAAACTTCCCGTAGCAGACCCGAGCACTGTGCGCCAACGCGTCTTTCCCGCGCACCCCGAGACGCGCGAACACAGCGTGCAAACCGCACTGCGCGATATGGGGGCGATAACCGCCTCGGGGCGCTTGAGGATCTACGCCCTGCCGTTCGGCGTCAATGACGTCACGGCGGGGGTGGAAAATGAATTCCAGACCGCCGTCATCGGTCGGTCGGCGGATGTCGATCTGCCATCTGCGCTCGAACATTCGGCGGTTTTTGCCGAGCTTGCACAACAGGCTGACGCTCATCCAGCGGAGCCGCGCTGGCAGGGTCTGCTGCGTTATCTGCGGCAGAATACCGAGCAGGTTTGGGAGAACAGCGCGGTGCGCCTGCCCTACCGCAGTCTGAATGCCCTGGCACGCGCGACATTGCATAGCGATCTGCTCGCGCATAAACGCCAGCCGCAGCACGGCGTGCGCAGGATGCCGGTCAATATCTGTTTGCCGACCAGGGCGAAGCGATGGTGCGCGTGCCCATCTGCTATCTGCACAAACTGGCCCTGGCCGACGCCCTGGGCAGCGATCCGGACCTGGCGGGCGAACTGCGTGACTTCGGCAGCAACCTGCTCAAGCATTTCACCAACGACAATACCGCGCCCGAGCAGTTCTCGTCCTACGTCGTGCCGCTGACCCGCGGGCGTGGCATGGGCAAGGCCGTGGCCAAGGAAACCGCGCAGCGCTTCCTGCTCACGCAGTTGCTCGCCGCCTATGCCAACCGCCAATTCCGCCTGGACGAAACCGGTCAACACAGCCTGGTGTATTTCTCACCCCATACGCCGCTGCGGCAGAAACAGTTGGGGCGATGCATCCCCGCCAGCCTGTATCGCGAACTCTTCATGAATCCCTGTCTCTCCGGTTGGGACGAAGGGGAGAAGAAACATCGCTATATGCATACCTGTCATGCGACGCTGACCCAGAGTCGCCAGCGCACGCGCATGCGCTTGCGTGCCGCCGGTATCGGCCTGCGTGCCGATGGCACACCCGCCGGCGACACCAGTCTGGCGAACAATGGCACCCACCTGAGCCTGGGCAGCCGCCGCCTCACGGACTTCTTCGCCGGCCATCCTTTTGGCAACGCGCAGGAAAAGGTCCTGGGCGATATGGCCATCAAGATCACCGAGTATTTCCTGCCATTGTTCGTTGGCCACTACAGCGCCGCGCCCTGGCGCGTCGACGTGGGTGAATTTCATGCGGAAAACATCCTCGGCTTCCTGCCACACCAATTGGCCGATGGTCAGTTGCGCCAGTTCTGGCGTCAATGGCGCAAAAAGGCACGCCACCTGCCTTCCGGCCAGAGCTGGTGGGACAAGGCCAAGGGGCGGGTACTCGGTCTGAAGGGCGACTATGTGCCCGACATGCGCCTGCTCGACTATTTCGTCGCCCTGCCCAGCACCCGCCACGCCATGCTCGACGGACGGCTGGGCAACAGCGCCG
>JANNJF010000225.1:0-1835 GCA_031405715.1 Gammaproteobacteria bacterium
GGTTACGCCCTTTGGGCTCGCGTGCCCTTTAGGGTAAACCCAACCTACGACTGCTTATTCCAGGCTTAAAGAGACGTGGCGGCCACGGCACCCGCTTCCGCCACCATGCCCTTCAAGCCCAGCTTCTCGAACAATGCCCGATCGCTGTCGGTATCCGGATTGGGAGTAGTCAACAACTTGTCACCATAAAAAATCGAATTGGCCCCGGCGAAGAAACACAAGGCCTGGAGATAATCCGGCATCGCCTGACGTCCGGCGGACAGACGCACCAGGCTGCGCGGCAAGGCGATGCGCGCCACCGCGATGGTGCGTACGAATTCGATGGGATCCAGGGAGGGTTGGTCCGACAGCGGCGTGCCGGGTATGCGGACCAGCAGGTTGATCGGCACGCTCTCCGGCTGCGGCTCCAGGGCCGCGAGCTCCGCGATGAGGCCGGCGCGGGACGCGCGGGATTCCCCCAGACCCACGATGCCGCCGCAACACACCTTGACACCGGCCTGGCGCACCTTGTCCAGGGTGTCCAGGCGGTCGGCATAGGTATGACTGGTGACGACCTCGCCGTAGAACTCCGGCGCAGTGTCGAGATTGTGGTTGTAGTAGTCGAGGCCCGCCGCAGCCAACTGCTGCGCCTGGCCGTCGCGCAACATGCCGAGGGTGACACAGGTCTCCAGCCCCAGGGCACGCACCCCTTGCACCATGGCCAAGACCGGTTCCAGGTCTTTCTGTTTTGGTCCGCGCCAGGCGGCACCCATGCAGAAGCGCGTGGCGCCCCGCGCCTGGGCGGTCCGGGCGGCCTGCAGAACCGCGTCCAGGGACAGCAAGGTCTGGCTTTCCACGCTCGTCGGATAGCGCGCTGATTGGGAGCAATACCCGCAATCCTCGGAACATCCGCCGGTTTTAATCGACAACAAGGTGCTCACCTGCACCGCATTGGGATCGAAGTGGGCACGATGGACACTGTGGGCGCGAAACAACAAGTCGTTGAACGGCAGGGAAAACAAGGACTCAACGGCCGGGACCGATAGACGCATGACACCTCCTCGCAGTGGGTGGTCACACTAGGCCATCAGCCCCGGGGCTGTCAACCTGGTTTGGGGGTACCGGTTGACAAGAGCATGCGTTGTGATAACGGTAGGGTGCGCCCTACATTCAGGAACTGCCCCGCCCCTCACTTTCAAATCGGTCAGGGGCAGAGGTGTAACCCAGCTTAGCCTTCAATGCAGCGATATCATTCAGCTCCACCTGCTTGCCATGGACGGTAACGAGGCCATCGTCCTGGAAGCGCGAAAACAAACGGCTGACGGTCTCCAGGGCCAGGCCCAGGTAATCACCGATATCCTGGCGCGACATCGGCAGACGCAGATGCGTCGGGGAGTATCCCAGCGCCTCCTGGCGTTGGGAGAAATTGAGCAGACAGGTCGCCAGGCGTTCTTCGGCGGTCATCTTGCCGATCATGATCAGCATGCCTTGTTCGCGTGTGATTTCATTGCTCATGAGGCGCAGAAACTGGTGTTGCAAACCGGGGATCAGGCGCGCCAACTCTTCCAATTTATTATAAGGAATCTCGCACACCTCCGAGTCATCCAAGGCCTCCGCATTGCACGGATGGGAATCGGTACCGATGGCGTCTACCCCGAGCAACTCCCCCGGCAGATGAAACCCCGTCAGCTGGATACGCCCGTCGCTCAGCAACTCGGAGGACTTGAAGCTGCCGGAGCGTATGGCATAAATAACCCGCAGCGGGTCACCCATGCGATACAGATATTCGCCACGCTTCAGGGGGCGACGGCGTTTTATAATCTCGTCGAGGGAGGCGATATCCCCGCTATTCAGTC
>JANNJF010000226.1:0-5880 GCA_031405715.1 Gammaproteobacteria bacterium
CCTTGAGCTTGCCGGTGTTGGGTACGTGCGGTCCGCGGCACAGGTCGATGAACTCGCCCTGGCGATACAGGGATATCTGCTCCCCTGCGGGAATGCTGCCGATGATCTCCGCCTTGTACGCCTCACCCATTTTACCGAAAAAGTCGATGGCGGCCTCGCGCACCATTATCTCGCGCTGGACCGGAAGATCGCGCTTGGCCAGCTCGGCCATTTTGACCTCGATGGCGCGCAGATCGTCTTCGGTGAAGCCGCGTTTGTAGGCGAAATCGTAATAAAACCCGTCTTCGATGACCGGCCCGATGGTGACCTGGGCCTCGGGATAGAGTTCCTTGACCGCATGGGCCAGCAGATGCGCCGTGGAGTGGCGGATGATCTCCAGGCCCTCGGGATCCCGTTCGGTGACAATGGCGAGAGTCGCGTCGTGATCAATGCGAAAGGAGGTATCGACCAGCTTGCCGTCCACCTTACCAGCGAGGGCAGCCTTGGCCAGACCCGGTCCGATGGACACAGCGACGTCGGCAACAGTAAGCGGTTGGGGATATTCCCGGCGACTGCCGTCGGGCAGGGTGATAACAGGCATGTGACGCGCTCTCTTCCTTTAGTGACGACCTATACGAGGGGCCGCGTAAAGTTCGGTATTCAGTCAACTCACCCGGCCGGCTATCCCTCAGCCAACCGGATGGAGTCAGAACTGGTGGGCGCGAGTGGGATCGAACCACCGACCACTACCATGTCAAGGTAGTGCTCTACCACTGAGCTACGCGCCCGTTGCAAGGGACGGCAAAATAGCACAGTTCCTTGGGCGCCCTCAAGCGGAAACAACATTCAGTTTTTCTTGACCTTGGGTCCCGGCTTCGCGACGTCGGCGACGGCGTCTTCGGAGCGGTTCATGGCGCGTGCCATTGCTTTGTTCTGCTGCTCGATGTATTTGAGCCACAGGGAAATGGCATCCTCGTAGGGTACCGTGCCCGCTTTACGCATGACGGCCTTGCCTTCCGCGCCCATGACGAAATTAATGAAGTGCTTCACATCCGGATTGGTCTCCTGCATATGGGTCACCATGTACAGTGGGCGATACAGCAGGTATTTGCCATCGCGGATGTTCTCGAAGGTCGGTTCCTTGCCCTCAAGCTTAAGGATCTTGGCGATACCCGTCAGTTTGCGCGCACTGCTGACCCCCGTGACGCCGACTCCGTTGGGATTGGTCACCATGTCTTTTTCCAGGGTGGCGGATTCCTCCACTACATGGGCCGCGACAAATTCCTCGGAATAATCAGCAAACAGAATCTCGCGCAGGGTGCGGCCGACACCGGAGATCTTGCCTTTACGTACGTACAGTTCCACCGGCGTATCCTTGCCGCCGAGTTGTTTCCAGTTGGTGATGCGGCCCTTCAACAGGTCGCGCACCTGATCGAGGGTCATGTTGTCCACCGGATTGTCTTTGTGCACGATCACCACCAGGGCGTCCCAGGCCACCGGCGTCAACTGCACGCGGCGCTCTTCCTGAATGGTCATATTGTACTTGGGGTCCTCCATGATATGCCGGCAGGTGCCCCCGATGCTCACTTCTTTGGACGATACCTGACGGATACCCTTGGTGGCGCCACCGCCCTTAAGATCGATGTGCACCCCGGTCTTTTTTTCATAGGCCTCCGCCATCTCGGTCATAAAAGCCGTTTTTGAGATGCTACAACCGGCCCAGGTCAGCGTTTTCGATTTCGCTTCCACGGCCATGGCCGAGACAGACCAGCATGACAAAACGATGACTAACGCTGGAAAAGTAAAATGCTTGATGATGGCACCCATATTGCGACTCCGGTTCATGGGGAGGACGTTTTTCCCATGCACTATCATGTTAAAGGGCGTCATTCCTTGAATCGGACTACCAAAATCAAGCGTTCCTTTGCGCCAAAATGCGTTGCGTCCTCGCAACATGCATTCTGAGCCCCTCTCGTTCAAGCCTACAATCTTGCAATAGTTATGCCTACTCTGAGTCACGCTGGCTTTTGTTCAGTTAGGCCAGGGCTTTGACCTATCCCCTCACCGCGCAACCCTTGGGGTGTTTGCCGCTGCCAGTAGTTCGAGAGAATAACCATCGATGATCTGCCGGCAGGTGGCGCCGATATCCACCTCACGCGAGGACACCTGGCGTATGCCCTTGGTGGCACCGCCGCCCTTGAAGTCGATCACCACACCGGTCTTTTGCTGATAGGACGTGGCCATTTCTGGCATGAAGGCATTCTTGGAGATACCGCAACCTGCCCAGGTGAATTTTTTCACTTTCACATTCTCTGCCGCTTCCGCTGCCGCCATGGCAGAAACGGAGCCCAGGGACATGCCAACTGCCATTGTAACGGCGCCAAAAAAAAGCAGGCATCAACTTAGTACCCATCACAACCCCCTGTGCACGGACCTGACACAGGGTCCGTGAAATTATCTACGCGAGAGGTGGGTTAAAGTCCTTTTTAAGTGCTTGTTAACTAGGCTATTAAGCAATCTATTTCCCTGTACCAAAATGCCTGGCTTCGGTCAGCAAGCCACATTCCGGATCCCAACACATGTAACAGTATAGACGTGGCAACGATCATGCCTACTCCGCTTATCAGGTTTATCTCACTTTCCACTTGTGACGGCGGCGGGTACACGCTAATTTCTAGTTACTAAAGAGCTATTTGAAAGACACGTGCACGGCATGGTCTTTTTGCCGTTCCGCCCGCCTTGGGCAAGGCAGTGACCTAAAATGAGGGAATACATGACACACACTGACGAACAGCGGCGGTTCCGCCGTATTCCCTTCGAGGCCAAGGCCTTTATCAGTCACGCTAAGGACCGCTGGGAAGCCCAACTGCTGGATATCTCGCTCAAGGGTGCCCTGCTGACCTTGCCGGCCGATTGGCAAGGCGCGGTCGGCCAGCGACTGGATCTGGAACTGATCATTGAGAATGGCGCCCTGATCCTGCACATGCAAACCGAGGTCGTCCACATCGAACAGGACCACCTGGGCCTGCGTTGCCTGCACATCGATCTCGACAGCATGGCGCATCTGCGCCGCCTGGTGGAACTCAACCTCGGCGATGCAGACCAGCTCAACCGCGAATTCCACGCGCTGGGGTCCCCGGAATAAGCCGCGTCCCCCCCCGCGTCAGGCGCGGTGTGTGCGGCTTTCGATGACACCCAGACTGCGCGCCTTGATCTTCTCTATCTGATCGCGCACTGCCGCCGCTTGTTCGAACTCAAGGTTACGCGCGTGGTTGAACATTTCCTTTTCCAGCTTGGTCAGTAACCGACCCAGGGCATCCGGTGCCAGGGTGGCGTATTCCGCCGATTCCTCCGCCGCCTGCAGTGCGTGGTGAGCGTCGCCACGCGAGGGTTTGGCGAAGGTCACGCCTTCTATAATATCGCGCACCGCTTTGACAATACCCTGAGGCGTGATGCCATGGGCCAGGTTGTGGGCCAGCTGCTTGGTACGCCGGCGATCGGTTTCGTCCAGGGCCTGGCGCATGGAGTTGGTGATACGGTCGGCATAGAGGATGGCCTTGCCGTTGATGTGCCGCGCCGCGCGTCCCATGGTCTGTATCAACGAACGGGTGGAACGCAGGAAACCCTCCTTGTCCGCATCCAGAATCGCGACCAGGGATACCTCGGGAATATCCAAACCCTCACGCAGCAGATTGATGCCGACCAGCACGTCGAAGACACCGGCGCGCAG
This sequence comes from Gammaproteobacteria bacterium, assembly GCA_031405715.1. Taxonomy (GTDB): domain Bacteria; phylum Pseudomonadota; class Gammaproteobacteria; order Acidiferrobacterales; family UBA6901; genus JANNJF01. Next base: position 3,710 of record JANNJF010000226.1, read on the forward strand.
ATCGCGGATGATCTCCACCCGCTCCACCGTGTCGATGTCGGAATGCAGGTAGCGCACACGTACACCGTGTTCGGTGAAATATTCGGTCAGGTCTTCGGACATGCGTTTGGTGAGGGTGGTGACCAGCACACGCTCGCCGACCTGCGTGTGCAAACGAATCTCCGATAACAGATCGTCCACCTGGGTCGCCACCGGGCGGATATCCACCACCGGGTCCACCAGGCCCGTGGGGCGCACCACCAACTCGACGACGCTGCTGGCATGCGCCTCCTCGTAGGGTCCTGGCGTCGCCGAGACAAAGATGGTTTGTGGCGTCAAGGCCTCGAATTCCTCGAACTGCAACGGCCGGTTGTCCAACGCCGACGGCAAACGGAAACCGTAGTCCACCAGGGTGGTCTTGCGTGCGCGATCGCCTTTGTACATGCCACCGATCTGTGGGATCGTCACATGGCTCTCGTCGATGACGAGCAACGCATTCTTCGGTAGGTAATCGATGAGGGTGGGCGGCGGTTCGCCGGCGCTACGTCCGGAGAGATAGCGCGAATAGTTTTCGATACCGGGGCAGTAGCCGAGCTCCTGCATCATTTCGATGTCCATGCGCGTGCGTGACTCCAGACGCTGGGCCTCCACCAGTTTGTCGAGGGCGCGCAGCTCCGCCAGACGTTCACGCAATTCGTCTTTGATCTGGTCGATGCAGCCGAGGATGGTGGCGCGCGGCGTGACATAATGGGAGGACGGATAGATCGTGGCGCGGCTGAAGCGGTTCTGCACTTCGCCGGTGAGCGGATCGAATTCGCTTAAGCCTTCGATTTCATCCCCGAACAGTTCCACCCGGATGGCGATGCGCTCCGACTCCGCCGGAAAGATATCGATGACATCACCGCGCACCCGGAAGGTGGCGCGGTGCAGTTCGTAGTCGTTGCGCGTGTACTGTAGTTCGGTAAGGCGCTGGAGGATGGCGCGCTGGTCCATGATCGCACCGACCCGCAGGTGCAGTATCATCCCATGATACGACTCGGGGTCACCCAGGCCGTAGATCGCCGATACCGTGGCGACGATGATGGCGTCCGGCCGCTCCAGCAGCGCCTTGGTGGCGGACAACCGCATCTGCTCGATCTGCTCGTTGATGGAGGCGTCTTTCTCGATGTAGGTGTCGGACGACGGCACATAGGCCTCGGGCTGGTAGTAATCGTAGTACGACACGAAATACTCCACCGCGTTGTGCGGAAAGAAGTCGCGCATCTCGGCATACAACTGGGCCGCCAGGGTCTTGTTCGGCGCCATCACCAGGGTCGGACGCTGCAGACGCTCCACCACGTTGGCGATGGTATAGGTCTTGCCCGAACCGGTCACCCCGAGTAGGGTTTGAAAGGCCTCGCCGGCGGTCAGACCATGGATCAAGGCCTCGATCGCCTGGGGCTGATCGCCCGCGGGCTGGAAGGGGCTCTCGAGTTTAAATTTCTGACTCATGGGCTTTGGTTAAGGCGAACATCCGGGTATATTACCGCAATTTTTACAGATCATCCGGGAAGAATATATTGTGAAGATCCGCCTGTCGGCGCGCGTCCAGCGCATCAAACCCTCCCCCACCCTGGCGGTGGATGCCCGTGCCAAGGAACTCAAGGCCCAGGGTAAGGACATCATCAGCCTCGGTGCCGGCGAGCCGGATTTCGATACCCCGCAACATATTAAAGACGCCGCGATCCGCGCCATCCGCGACGGTTTTACCAAGTACACCGCAGTGGACGGTATCCCATCGCTCAAACAAGCCATCATCGCTAAATTCAAACGCGACAACGGCCTGGACTACAGCCCCGAGCAGGTCCTGGTGTCGGTGGGAGGTAAGCAGAGCTTTTTCAATCTGGCCCAGGCCCTGCTGGATGCCGGTGACGAGGTAGTCATCCCTGCCCCTTACTGGGTCTCCTACCCGGACATGGTGCTGCTGGCGGATGGCACGCCGGTGATCATTCATGCGGGCATCCAACAGCAGTTCAAGATCACGCCGGAACAATTGGACGCCGCCATCGGCTACAAGACCCGCATGGTGGTCATCAACAGCCCGTCCAACCCCACCGGCAGCGTGTATAACCGCGCGGCCGAATCGCGCCCGTGTCTGGGTCTAATTCAGGCTCACGAAATTCAATGACATGCCCCTCTACCTCGTATCCCAC